>DAIQQI010000082.1:0-10594 GCA_036786925.1 Steroidobacteraceae bacterium | reverse complement strand
CGATGGTCCACGTGCAACCTGACAGTGCCGTCGTCCGAGTCGTCGCCATCATTGCCGTTGCGTCGCTGGTCATGCTGGCGCTCATGGTATCGGAAGGCGCCCAGCCGATGGCCTACCCCGACTGCGGCTCGCTGGCGCGCCACTGCGGCGCCGGCGAGGATGTGCGCCTGTTTGCGCCGCAGGCTGTGCGCTTCCGCGGCCGTTGCAGCCACGAACGCATCGCCGGCGTGCTACGGTCGTTAGGAGAAGGGGAGCTGCGGGACCTTATCGAGGAGCAGGGCGCCGTGACCGTGACTTGCGAGTTTTGCCAGAAACCCTGGCGGTTCGATGCGATCGACGTCGCCGGGCTGCTGCAGGCGGATGCGCCGCCGCCGCCGGCGTCGCAGCGGGTCAATTGACCATGAGCGCCGCACTGACAGCCGCGTGGGAAGCGATTCGTGACGCAGCCGGACGCGACGAGACCGGCGCGGTGCTGGCGTTAGGAGCACCGCCCGCGGAGTCGATTCGCGCCGCAACGCTGCAACGGGCGCGGCAGTTTGTCACTGGCGCCCGCGCGCGCGCCGACGAGCGCAGCTATCTCGATGCCTTCCTGCAGGAGTTCGGGCTCGCCAACCACGAGGGTATCGCGCTCATGTGCCTGGCGGAGGCGCTGCTGCGGATTCCGGACGACGCGACGGCCGACAAATTGATCGCCGAAAAGCTCACCGACGGCGACTGGTCGCTGCATGCGGGCCGGTCGGACTCGCTGTTCGTCAATGCCTCGACCTGGGGCCTGATGCTGACCGGACGCATCGTGGATTTGCCGGCGTCCATGCGCGCCGATGCCGGTGGCTGGCTGCGCAGCCTGATGCGCCGCAGCGGCGAACCGCTGATCCGCCAGGCCATGCGCCGCGCGATGATAATCACCGGCGGCGAGTTCGTGGTCGGGCGCGGCATCGAGGAAGCGCTGTCCCGCAGCCGTGCGGAAGCGCCGCTGGCCCTGTGCTCGTTCGATATGTTAGGTGAGGGCGCGCGCACCCAGCGCGAAGCGGACAATTACCAGGCCGCCTACCTGCATGCGATCGCAGTGCTGGGCGCGGAGCGCGTCGGTGAACCGCTGCACAGCCGGTCCGCCATTTCGGTCAAGCTGTCCGCGCTGGAACCGCGTTTCGCGCTCACGCATGCGCACACCGTGCACCGCAACCTGACGCCGCGCGCGCTGCAACTGGTGCGGGCCGCAGCGGCGCGTGGCGTCGGCGTCACGATCGATTCCGAGGAAGCCGACCGCCTCGAGATTTCGCTCGCGGTCATCGAGGCGCTGGCCCGCGACAGCACTACGCGCGACTGGCCGGGCCTGGGGCTGGCGGTGCAGGCCTACGGCAAGCGCGCGGCGGCGGTCATCGATTGGGTCGATGAGCTGTGCCGCGCCACCGGCCGGCGCATGACCGTGCGGCTCGTCAAGGGCGCGTACTGGGACAGCGAGATCAAGCGTGCCCAGGAGCGCGGACTTGCGGGCTATCCGGTCTACACGCGCAAGTCGACCACCGACATCTGCTGGCTTGCCTGCGCGGCGCGTTTGTTAGCCAAGCGCGAGCGGATCTGGTCGCAGTTCGCGACCCACAACGCGCACAGCATCGCGGCGGTGCTGGCCATGGCGCCGGATGCGCGCGGTTACGAGTTCCAGCGCCTGCATGGCATGGGCGCGCTGCTGTATGACGAAGCGCGGCGCCAGGTCGCGAGTTTTCCGCCGGTGCGGGCCTATGCCCCGGTTGGCGAGCATGCCGATCTGCTCGCCTACCTGGTGCGCCGCCTGATCGAGAACGGTGCTAACACCTCGTTCGTGAATCGCTTCATGGACGAAAGCGTGCCGGTCGATGAGCTGGTGCAGGACCCCTGGGCCGGCCTCAGCGATACCGCAACGCTGCCGCATCCCGGCATCCCATTGCCGCCGCTGTTGTATGGCGCCGCACGCGCCAATTCGCCCGGCGTCGATTTCGGCTTGCAGCGCGAATTGCAGGCCGTGCAGCGCGAGCTGGCGGAGCGCGCCGCGCGCAGCTACCAGGCCGGCCCGCCCGATGGCGAAAGCGTCGCGGTGATCAACCCGGCGAATTCGCAGGATCGTCCGGGCGAGGTGCGCTTCGGTTCGCCGGCGGATGTCGAGCGCGCGTTCGAGAGCGCCGCCGATGCCTGGCCTGAGTGGAACCTGCTCGGCGTCGAGCCACGCGCCGCCTGTCTGGAGCGCGCGGCGGACCTGCTGCAGTCGCGGCGTGCGGATTACCTGAGTCTGTTAGTTCGCGAAGCCGGCAAGACACTGCCGGACGCGGTCGCGGAATGGCGCGAGGCGATCGACTTCTGCCGCTATTACGCCGCTGAAGCGCGCCGCACGCTGCTGGCGCCGCAACGACTGACCGGACCCACCGGCGAAACCAACGAACTGACGCTCACCGGGCGGGGCGTGTTCGCCTGCATCAGTCCCTGGAATTTTCCGCTGGCTATCTTCACCGGCCAGGTTGCCGCGGCGCTGGTCACGGGCAACGCCGTGGTTGCGAAACCCGCCGAGACCACCTCGCTGATCGGCGCGCAGATGACTGCACTGCTGCATGAAGCCGGCGTTCCCGCCGCGGTGCTGCAGTGTCTGCCGATGCGCGGCGCGGCTTTCGGCGCTGCGGCGCTCGCGCACCCGGCGTTGGCGGGCGTGGTCTTCACCGGCTCCACCGCCACGGCGCAGTGGCTCAATCGCGCGCTGGCGTCACGCCCTGGCGCGATCCTGCCGCTGATTGCCGAAACCGGCGGCATCAACGCGATGATCGTGGATTCCACCGCCCTGCCGGTGCAGGTGGTGGACGATGCGGTGACCAGTGCTTTTGGCAGCGCCGGGCAGCGCTGTTCCGCGTTGCGCTTGTTATGCGTGCAGGAAGACGTGGCCGATCGGATCATTGAGACGCTGATCGGCGCCATGCAGGAACTCATTACCGGCGATCCGGCGGATCTGGCCACCGACCTGGGGCCGGTCATTTCCAGTGATGCGGCCAGCAAGCTCACAGACTACGTCGCGCGCGTCGGACGCGAGGCGCGCATCCTGGCGACCGGGCGCCCGGTGGCAGCGGGTGCCGCGGGACATTTCGTGCTGCCGCACCTGATCGAACTCGACAATGCCCGGGCGCTGACCAGCGAGCAGTTCGGTCCGATCCTGCACGTGGTGCGCTATCGCGCCGATCGCCTGCCCGAGTTGTTAGCTGACCTGCGCGCCAACGGCTATGCGTTGACGCTGGGCGTGCAGACCCGGCTCGAATCCACCTGGCGCGAAGTCTGGCGGCTGAGCAGCGCCGGCAACTGTTACGTGAACCGCAACATGATTGGCGCCGTGGTCGGCGTGCAACCGTTCGGCGGCAGTGGCCTGTCCGGGACCGGCCCCAAGGCCGGCGGTCCGCACTATCTCAGTCGTTTCGTCCACGAACGCACCCTGACCGTGAATACCACGGCGACCGGCGGCAACGCCGACCTGCTCAGCCTGCGCTGATTTCCGCCCTTTTTTGGCATTATGTGAAACGCAGCACGCAATACATGCATCATTGTGCAATAATAAAACTATGACCCAGCTGAGCCACTTATCCCGCAGTTTCGCTGCCTTGGCCGAGCCGACGCGCCTGCGCCTGATGCTGGCCTGTCGCGAGCGGGAATTGCTGGTTGGGCAATTGGCCCGCGTGCTCGGCCTGCCGGAGCCGGCGGTGTCGCGGCATCTGGCGACCCTGGCGCGCGCGGGCTTGCTGAGCCGCGCGCAGTCCGGCCGCGAGGTTCGATACGGCTGGTCGGCCGAGGCCCGCAACGCGGCCTGGCTCAACACCGCGCTGGCGCCGCTGCTGGGCGCGGATGCGGCCCAGCGTCGCGATCAGGCGCGCCTGGCGCGCCTGGCGACCGCGGCGTCCGCACCGGTCTTTGCGGCCGACACGCACTTTGGCCAGAGCCTCGCCACCGGGTTCCGCCAGTTGGCTAACAACATCGCCAGTGCGCGGGTCCTTGCGGTCAACGTTGCGCACGGTCCGGTGCTGGCCTGGCTGCAGGAGTCCGCGGCGGTGTTGCGTGTAGTCGCGACCGAGCCGGCATTGCGGCGCGCGGTTGCGGCATACGGCCGCGAACAGGGCGTCGCTTTTGAGTGGGCCGGCGACAGCGGCCAACAGGCCGGTTTTGAACTCGTGTGTATTGCGGCGGCAGGAGTCACAGATCTCGAGCAGGCCCTGGCGGATGCTGGCGCACGGCTCGTGCCCAACAGCCGCGTGTTGCTGGGCCTGCCTTACGATGCGCTGGAAGACAGCCAGGCCGAAGGCAAGGCGCATCCGCTGTTCCGGGTCCGCGCACTGCTCGCGGCGCGTGGGTTTTCCTGTGAACGGCTGCTGCCGGTGGAAGCCGCGGGCGAGCACTGGCTGTTAGCCAGCGGCCTGCAGTCGGCGCGCGCCAGCGGCGCGATGCGCCAGGGCCGGGACGCATGACGGCACCGATCAGCGTCAGCTTCGAGTTTTTTCCGCCCGGCGACGCTGCCATGGCGACAACGTTGTGGGAGTCGGTGCAGCGACTGGCGCCGCTCGCGCCGCGTTTTGTATCGGTAACCTATGGCGCCGACGGCTCGACGCGCGAACGCACCCATGACCTGGTGTCGCGCGTGCAGCGTGACACCCAGCTGACAAGCGCGCCACACCTGACCTGCGTCGGTGCGCCCCGCGAAGAAGTCCTGGCGATCGCGCGGCGCTACTGGGAAGAGGGCATCCGTCACATCGTTGCGCTGCGCGGCGATCCGCCCGCGGGAGCCGCGGGCTATGAGCCGCATCCGCAGGGCTTTGCGTACGCCAGCGACCTGGTGGCGGGGCTGCGCACGGTCGCCGACTTCGATATCTCCGTGGCCGCGTATCCGGAAGTTCATCCGGAAGCGCTCAGCGCCGAGCAGGACCTCGACAATCTGAAACGCAAAGTCGATGCCGGCGCTACCCGCGCGATCACGCAGTTCTTCTATGACAACGATGTCTATTTTCGCTTTCGGGATCGCTGCGCGGCTGCCGGCATCAATGTCAGCATCGTGCCCGGCATCCTGCCGATCACGCGTTTTCCGCAGGTCACCAGATTTGCTGCAAGCTGCGGCGCGACGATTCCGGGCTGGCTGGCCGAGCGCTTTGTCGGGCTCGAGAACGATCCGGAAACCCGCCGCCTGATCGCGGCTAACGTCGCGATCCAGCAGGTGACGCGGCTGCGCGAGCGGGGCGGAGTCTCCGAGTTTCATTTCTACACCCTGAATCGCGCCGAGCTGACCTACGCGATCTGCCATGCGTTAGGTGTGAGGGCAGCCTGATGGATCGCCCGCAACGCATTGCCGCGCTGAAGCAGCTGCTGCGCGAGCGCATCGTGCTGCTAGATGGCGCGATGGGCACGATGATCCAGCAGCATCGGCTCGATGAAGCCGGTTATCGCGGCACGCGCTTCGCGGACTTCGGGCAGGATGTCAAAGGCAACAATGACCTGTTGACGCTGACCCGGCCCGAGATCATCGCCGACATTCACCGCGCTTATCTCGAGGCCGGATCGGACATCATCGAAACCAACACCTTCAATTCGACCACCATCGCGCAGGCCGACTACGGCATGCAGGCGCTGGCGCCGGAGCTTAACCGGGCGGCTGCGCAACTGGCGCGACGGGTGGCCGACGAGGTCGCCGCGCGCACCGGCAAGGCACGTTTTGTCGCCGGTGCGTTAGGTCCGACCAATCGCACCGCGTCGATCTCGCCGGATGTCAACGACCCGGGCTTTCGCAACGTCAGTTTCGACGAGCTGGTCGCGGCCTATCGTGAAGCCACGCTCGCGCTGATCGACGGCGGCGTCGACCTGATCCTGATCGAGACGGTGTTTGACACGCTGAATGCGAAAGCCGCGCTGGTGGCGGTGCGCAACAGTTTTGAGGAGGCGGGTGTCGAGTTGCCGATCATCGTGTCCGGCACGATCACCGATGCGTCCGGGCGCACGCTCTCCGGCCAGACCACCGAGGCCTTCTGGAACTCGATCCGGCACGCAGCGCCTCTGGCGGTGGGTCTCAATTGCGCGTTAGGTGCGGACCAGCTGCGCCAGTACGTCGCCGAACTGGCGCGGCTCGCGGATACTGCGGTCTGCGCTTATCCGAATGCCGGCCTGCCTAACGCCTTTGGCGAATACGACCAGTCCGCCGCGGAAATGGCCGCCATCCTCAAGGAATACGGCGAAGCCGGGCTGCTCAATATCGTCGGCGGCTGCTGTGGCACCACGCCCGAGCACATTCGCGCACTGGCGGAAGCGGTCAGCAGCGCGCCGCGGCGCGAGATCCCCGCAATGCCGCGCGCCTGCCGGCTGTCGGGCCTCGAACCCCTGACCATAGACGACGCGTCGTTGTTCGTGAATGTCGGTGAGCGCACCAACGTCACGGGCTCGGCGAAATTCCGCAAGCTGATCGAGGCCGGCGATTACAACGCCGCGCTCGACATTGCGCGCCAGCAGGTGCTGGCCGGCGCGCAGATCATCGACGTCAACATGGACGAGGGCATGCTGGATTCCGAAGCCGCGATGACGCGCTTCCTGCGCCTGGCCGCGGCCGAGCCGGACATTGCACGCGTGCCGGTCATGATCGACTCGTCGAAGTGGACGGTGATCGAGGCGGGCCTCAAGTGCGTGCAGGGCAAGGCGGTCGTAAATTCGATCAGCCTCAAGGAGGGCGAAGACTCGTTCCTGGCGCAGGCCCGGAAACTGCGCGACTACGGCGCCGCGGTCGTGGTCATGGCTTTCGACGAGCAGGGCCAGGCCGATACGCTGGAACGCAAGGTCTCCATCTGCAAGCGCTGCTACCAGCTGCTGACCGAAAAAATCGGCTTCCCGGCCGAAGACATCATCTTCGACCCTAACATTTTTGCGGTGGCGACCGGCATCGAAGAACATAACGGCTACGCGCAGGCGTTTGTCGAGGCGACGCGCGCGATCAAGCAGCAATTGCCGCAGGCGATGGTCAGCGGCGGCGTCAGCAACGTGTCGTTCTCGTTCCGCGGCAATGAGCCGGTGCGCGAGGCGATGCACAGCGTGTTCCTGTATCACGCGATCAAGGCCGGCATGGACATGGGCATCGTCAATTCCGGTCAGCTGAGCATCTACGAGGACATCGACGCCGAACTGCGCGAGGCGGTCGAGGACGTCATCCTGAACCGCCGTGCGGACTCGACCGAACGATTGTTAGCACTCGCCGGGCGCTACAAGGGCGATGGCGGTGTCGTGCGCCGCGAGGTCGACGATGCCTGGCGCTCGTGGCCGGTCGCGAAGCGCCTGGAACATGCGCTGGTCAAGGGCCTGGACGAATTCGTGGTCGCGGACACCGAGGAAGCGCGCCAGGGCGCCAAGCACCCGATCGATGTCATCGAAGGCCCGCTGATGGACGGCATGAACGTCGTCGGCGACTTGTTCGGCTCCGGAAAGATGTTCCTGCCGCAGGTGGTCAAGAGCGCGCGGGTCATGAAGAAGGCGGTCGCACACCTGATTCCGCACATCGAATCCGCGCGTGGCGGCGTGATCCGCGCTCAGGCCAAGGTGGTCATCGCGACCGTCAAGGGCGATGTGCATGACATTGGCAAGAACATCGTCAGCGTGGTGCTGCAATGTAATAACTTCGAAGTCATCGACCTCGGTGTCATGGTGCCGGCGGAAAAGATCCTCGATGTCGCGGCGCGCGAAAACGCGGACCTGATCGGCCTCTCGGGCCTCATTACGCCGTCGCTCGATGAAATGGTGCACGTCGCGCGCGAAATGAAACGCCGCGGCATGCGCCAGCCGCTGCTGATCGGCGGCGCGACCACATCGCCGGCCCACACCTCGGTCAAGATTGCGCCGCAGCGCGCCGAGCCCGTCGTCTACGTCAAGGACGCATCGCGCGCGGTAGGCGTCTGCCAGACGCTGATGAATGCGACCGGGCGCGTGACCTTCGCCGAGGAAAACAATCGCGAACATGAGCGGCGCCGCGTGCAGCACGCCGGCAAGACCGCAAAACTGCCGGAACTCAGTATCAATGCCGCCCGCGCCAACAGGCGCCCGATCGACTGGGCCGCCTGGCAGCCGGCGCGGCCGAGCCAGATCGGCGTGCAGGTGTTCCGGGATTACCCGCTCGACACGCTGCTTGAATACATCGACTGGATGCCGTTCTTCAACGCCTGGGAGTTTGCCGGCAAGTTCCCGGACATCCTGACGGATCCTGTGGTTGGCGAAGCCGCGAGTAGCCTGTATGAAGATGCGCGCCGCATGCTGAAGAAGCTGCTCGCCGAGCGCTGGCTGCGGGCCGACGCCGTGTTAGGGTTCTGGCCCGCTAACGCCGTCGGTGACGATATCGAGGTCTATGCGGACGAGAGCCGCAGCAAGGTCATTGCGACCTTGCATCACCTGCGCCAGCAGAAGAACAAGGCGCCGGGCCAGCCGCACGAATGCCTCGCGGATTACGTGGCGCCGCGTGCCAGCGGCAAGCTGGATTACATCGGCGGCTTCGCGGTGACCGCGGGTGGTGGCATCGACCCGCACGTCGCCAGGTTCGAGGCGGCCCATGATGACTATTCGTCCATCATGCTCAAGGCGCTGGCCGATCGCTTCGCGGAAGCGGCAGCGGAACATTTCCATCAGCGGGTGCGCCGTGAACTCTGGGGATATGCGCCGCAGGAGAGCCTGTCTAACACGGCATTGATCGCCGAGGAATACCGCGGCATCCGCCCGGCGCCCGGCTACCCGGCCTGCCCGGACCACACTGAAAAAGCCACGCTCTGGCAGCTGCTGGACGTCCAGGCTAATACCGGCATCACGCTGACCGAGAGTTTTGCGATGCTGCCGACGGCCGCGGTCAGCGGCTGGTATTTCTCGCACCCGGACGCGCGCTATTTCGCGGTGGGCAAGATCGATCGCGACCAGGTCGCGGACTACGCGTCCCGCAAAGGGCAGGTGCTCGCGGTCACCGAACGCTGGCTGGCACCCAACCTGGGCTACGAGCCACGCTGACCCCCGGGCCCGAGGGCGCGGTTGCGCGGCGTGGTGGGATTCCGCTAGATTACCCCCGCGCGCCCGGACAATAAGTAGAACACCGCGCGCGCCGTGCAGCCGCACGCATGCAAACAGTGATGCCTTATGTCAGCTGGGTGATACCGAACCGCGTCGTATTTGTTAGCGTGCGTGCTGCGTCCATGAATAAGAACAATGTCGGGGGCCGCGTCAATGATCAATTCCATTCGCAGGACGATTGCGCCTGTGCTGTTCGCAGGCTGCATTCTGTCAGGGCTCACCAGTGTTGCGAGGGCCGACAATGTCCGGGGCACCTTCTCGCCCGTCGGCAACTGGCCACTGATCAGCGTGCACACGGTCATGCTGCCGGACGGCCGCATACTCAGCTACGGTAGCCGCACCGACGGCCGGCAGACCGGCTATTTCGAATACGACGTCTGGGATCCGGCAGCGGGCGGCATCGGCGCCGGGCACTTGTTGCTGCCCAACCAGACCGGCACGGACATCTTCTGCGGCTCGCAGGTCGTGTTACCGCAATCCGGTCAGGTGGTCCTCAATGGCGGCGACATCATGTCGAACGGCGGCTCGACCAATGTTGGCAATAACAACACCACCGTTTTCAACCCGGCCAACAATTCCCTGATCCGCGGCAACAACCTCAATCGCGCGCGCTGGTACTCATCGTCGACCGTGCTGCTGAATGGTGAGGTCTACGTCCAGGGCGGCAACGGCGGCGCGGATCGCCCGGAAGTCCGGCAACTCGATGGAACCTACCGGTTGCTGACCGGTGTCGACACTTCAGCCCTGTCCTACGATTTTCCGCGTAATTTCGTCGCTCCGGACGGCCGCGTTTTCGGTTACGACAGCGGCGGCAACATGTACTACGTCAATACGACGGGTACCGGTTCGATTACGCGGGTCGGTCAAACACCGGCCGCGAGCCGCGGTGGCGATGCAACCGTGGTGATGTTCCGCCCGGGGCGGATTTTGCAGCTCGGCGGATCGTCCAATGGCGCTGTTGTCATCGACATTAACAGCGGCAGCCCGGTCGCGACCGCGACCAGCAGCATGGCGACGATGCGCAAGCTCGCCAACGCGACCGTGATGGCGGACGGCAGGGTGGTGGTCACCGGTGGCAGCGAGGTCTGGAACCAGCTAACAGGCGTGAACCGCACGGCCGAGATCTGGAACCCGACGACCGGCACTTGGACGATTGGCGCGACGGCCGTCAAGTCACGTCTCTATCACTCGGGCTCGGTCCTGCTGCCCGATGCCAGCGTACTGGTGAGCGGCGGCGGCGCACCGGGCCCTGAAGTCAACACCAACGCCGAAATCTATTACCCGCCGTATCTGTATAACGCCACCGGCGCACTCGCAGCCCGGCCAGCGATCGTGACTGCCACTGCGCCCACTCAGATCGACATCGGCGAGACGTTCCCGGTCGACTTCGCCAACGCCGCCAGCATTTCGCGAGTCACACTGATCAAGACCGCGTCAGTCACGCACAGCTTCAATATGGAGCAGCGATTTGCGGAGCTGACTTTCAACACCGTCGGCAATCGACTGATGGTGCAGGCGCCGACGA
>DAIQQI010000375.1:2235-3210 GCA_036786925.1 Steroidobacteraceae bacterium | reverse complement strand
AATGCGTCCTGCGTCAGGCGCTGTGTTGCGTCCTCCGGGCGCAGTTCGATGCGCACCCACAGGCCGAGTATCCGTCGCAGCAGAGAATTCACGGCGCGGATGTTAACCGATTGCAGCCTGTCGCCGTGCGGGCGCACAATCCTGCGCCATGAGCGCGACATTCACCGGCCAGGCGATACTCATCACCGGCGCGTCCGAAGGCATCGGTCGGGCTTTGGCGCTGGAACTCGCGCGCGACCGACCGCGGCTAACGCTGGTGGCGCGCAATCGCGAGCGCCTCGAGAGCCTCGCGGCGGAATGTCGCCAGCTTGGCGCCGAAGTCTGCACGGTCGGCGCCGACCTGGCTAACGAGCAGGAATGCCTGCAGGCCGTGAACCAGGCCCTGGCGCAGTTCGGTTCGCTGGACATCCTGGTCAACAACGCCGGCATCACCATGTGGAGCCGCTTCGATGCCATAGCGGACTTCGGCGTATTCGAGCAGGTAATGCGCGTCAATTTCCTGGGCGCGGTGCACTGCACGCGCGCCGCGTTACCGGCGCTCAAGACCTCGCGTGGCCTGATCGTCGCGGTGGCGAGCCTGGCGGGACTCAACGGCGTGCCGGAGCGCACTGCCTATGCCGCAAGCAAGCATGCGATGGTGGGATTTTTTGAGTCGCTGCGCATCGAGCTCGCCGGCTCCGGCGTCGATGTCACGATCGTGGCGCCGGATTTCGTGGTCAGCGAGATCCATCGTCGCGCCATCGGTCCGGGCGGCACGCCGTTAGGTCATTCGCCGATGAACGAACCGTCGATCATGACCTCGGAAGAATGCGCGCGCATGATGCGCCGCGCGCTGGCGCGCCGCCAGCGCCTGCTGATCACGTCGCTGCGCGGCCGGCTCGGCCGTTTCGTCAAGCCCCTGCTGCCGCGGCTGATGGACCGGGTCGCGGCACGCGCGATCCGCTTGCGGCGGTGAACTGATCGCATCATGCGCGG
>DAIQQI010000375.1:0-2225 GCA_036786925.1 Steroidobacteraceae bacterium | reverse complement strand
TGGCCGTGAAGCGTTTCACGAGCACGTAGGTCCCGGCCGGCACCATGAGCGACGCGGTCCCAGGGCAATCGTCGATGGCGTTGAACTTCCGGAACCCTTCCCTGGGCCATCGCACTCGCCCGTCGATCGCATCATTCGCAGCAAACCAAACGCTATCGCGAATACAGCTTGTCGATGACCGGATAACCCGGCTTGTCCCAGCTGTCCGGCTGCGCGGCGGCCTCCCACTCACGGAACGCAGCATCGGCGAACACCGTGTCGCACCAGGCCTGCGCGGCCGGCGACAGCTGCACACCGTAGGTGCGCATCCGCGTCGCCACCGGCGCATAGAAGGCATCGGCAATGCCGCGCCGCCCGAACAGCCAGGGTCCAGCACTCTTGTTAGCAGTGCACAGCCCGGTCCAGATCTGGTCGATGCGCGCCAGCTGCGCGCGCGTGCCAGGCTCCCAGTCCTGCGGCGGGCAGCGCCGCCGGATGTTCATGGTCAACTGGCGCCGCACATCGGAGAACCCCGAATGCATCTCGGCCACCACCGAGCGCGCCTTGGCTCGCTGCGCGCGGTCAGCGGGCCACAGTTGCGCGTCCGGCTTTTCCTCGGCGGCCCATTCCGCGATCGCGAGCGAATCCCAGATGACAATGTTGCCCGCATGCAGGCACGGGACGCGGCCGGTGGGCGAAATTTTCAGGATATCCGCGATACCGCCGCCGCCGTAGCCAGGCTGGTCCAGCCTGATCTCGCGTTCGACAAACGGAATGCCCGCCCATCTGAGCACCAGCCACGGCCGCAGCGACCAGGACGAGTAGTTGCGATTGCCCATGTATAGCGTGTTAGACATCGACATGCCTCCCAAAGAACATGAATATACGTTAGATTCCGGCCATGTTGAAACTCAAGCCCTGCTGCGAATGCTGCGCCGCCGACCTGCCGCCGGATTCCGGCGCCGCGATGATCTGCAGCTTCGAGTGCACGTTCTGCAGCCGCTGTGCGCATGAGCACCTGCACGGCAAATGCCCCAACTGCGGCGGCGAGCTGCTGGCGCGGCCGCGACGGCCGGCCAGTTTGTTAGCCAAGTATCCGCCGTCGACCGAGCGGGTCGTCAAGCCCGACGGTTGTCCGCAAGCCAGCTAGCGCAGCGCCGCGCTAGACCAGCGGCTCGGGCAGGTCGATCGAGATCAGGAAATACTCGAAGGCGTGGCGTATCTGCCGGATTGAGCGGTGCATGCGGTGATCGTCCTGCACCAGGATCAGCGACGCGCCATGCTCGCGCGCGAAGCGGATGCTGTGCTCGACCGGCACCACTTCGTCGCGCCAGCCATGCACCAGCGCGATCGGGCAATCAAAAGCGTTGGCGCGCAGCGGCGCGAGTCCCGGCATGTAGATCGCCGGCGCCATCAGGAATAACGCGCGCGCGTGCAGCAGCGCCGCGGAGGCTAACGAAACATAGCCACCCAGGCTCGAGCCGACCAGCACCAGCTCGCCCTGCAGGGCTTTGCAGGCATCCGCCAGTCGGGCGATTCGATCTTCCGGTGAATCTATGCCCTGGTAGTCGACGGATTCGACGTTATAGCCTTCGCTGCGCGCGGTTTCCGCGAGCGCGGTGATTTTCGAACCCCAGGGACCCGAGTCCTTGCCGTGCGAGAAAACGACGTGGCGCTGGACGGTCTTGGCGGGCGTACTCATGTTGCGCACATGTTACCGCGTCTGCGATCCGCGCGGCCGTGGCGGTCGCGCTTGACCGACCATCTCGATCTTCCCTGTCAACCCGCTAATATCGCGGCGGCGCCCAGGCGGCGCGCGCCGCCGCGGGCGTCTCCGGCGGCAGCGCCGGCGCATGCGCGGGCGTCAACGAAAATGGCAGCTGCTGCCCGCCCCACTCATTGGCATGACGTCCGTCGGCGAAGCGGATGATCGACAGGCTGCCGCGCCGCGAACCAAAGGGCCCGTGCCAGATGCGCGGCGGGCGCCAGAAATAGCCGCCCTCATAAATGGTGCCGCGTTCGCCGATGATGTCGCCGCCCAGCAGGTACATTTCTTCGACGCATTCGTGTCGCAACTGTGCTTCGTGCCAGTCCTTGGGATGAGTCTGCGCACCGGTCGCCAGCAAAATCGTGCGCTCGCCGGTGGCCGGGATATTGCGCAGCACCTTGTGCGTCAGCCGCAGGAACTGCACGCTGGGATCGATGTCATGCGAGGTCCAGGGCGTCCGATGCGTGTCGATGCGCGG
>DAIQQI010000374.1:0-3239 GCA_036786925.1 Steroidobacteraceae bacterium | reverse complement strand
TGCGACAGCTGCGAGGAGCCGAAGAATTCCTTGACCGCCGCCGCCACCGGCTTGGCGTTGATCATTTCCTGCGGCATCAGCGGCTCGCTCTCGGCGATCGTGAGGCGCTCCTTGACCGCGCGCTCGACGCGCACCAGGCCGACGCGGAAGGCGTTTTCCGCCATTTCGCCGACTGAACGCACACGACGGTTGCCGAGGTGATCGATGTCATCGACCACGCCATTGCCGTTGCGGATGTCGATCAGGACCTTGAGCACCGCCAGCACGTCCTCTTTCGACAGCACGCCCGAACCTTCGAGGTCCTTGCGGCCGACGCGGCGATTGAACTTCATGCGGCCCACGGCCGACAGGTCGTAGCGTTCGGCGTTGAAGAACAGGTTGTTGAAGAGGTTTTCCGCCGCATCGCGCGTCGGCGGTTCGCCTGGGCGCATCATGCGGTAGATTTCCACCAGCGCCTCGAGGCGCGTCTTGGTCGGATCGATGCGCAGCGTGTCGGAAATATAGGCGCCGCGATCCAGGTCGTTGGTGTACAGCGTGTTGATTTCGGTGATGCCCACTTCCAGGCACTTCTCGATCGACGCCGCCGTCAGCACTTCGTTAGCCTTGGCGATGATCTCGCCAGTGTCGTTGTTGACGACATCGTGCGCCAGCACCTTGCCATAGAGGTAATCGCGCGGCACATGCAGCTTGCGCACGCCGGCGTCTTCCAGCTGGCGCACATGGCGCGCCGTGATGCGGCGGCCTTCTTCGACGATCACCTGATCGCCGATGCGGATTTCAAAAGTCGCGGTCTCGCCACGCAGGCGTTGCGGTACCAGCGCGAGTGACACTTCCTCTTTCGAGAGGTAGAAATTGTTGCGCTCGAAGAAGATCTCGAGGATCTCGGTCTCGTTCATGCCGAGCGCGCGCAGGATGATCGACACCGGCAGCTTGCGGCGGCGGTCGATGCGCGCAAACACGCAGTCCTTCGGATCGAATTCGAAATCGAGCCAGGAACCGCGATAGGGAATGATGCGGGCGTTGAACAGCAACTTGCCCGATGAATGCGACTTGCCGCGGTCATGGTCAAAGAACACGCCGGGGCTGCGATGCAGCTGCGACACGATCACGCGCTCGGTGCCGTTCACGACAAACGTGCCGTTGTCGGTCATCAGCGGCAGTTCGCCCAGGTAAACCTCCTGCTCGCGCACGTCCTTGACCGGCTTCTTCGGGCCGGCAGCTTCCTTGTCGTACACGATAAGGCGCACCTTGACGCGCAGCGGCGCTGCGTAGGTCAGGCCACGCAGCTGACACTCCTTGACGTCGAACACCGGTTCGCCCAGTCGATAGGACACGTACTCGAGCACCGCGTTGCCGCTGTAGCTCGAAATCGGAAACACGCTCTTGAAGGCCGCATGCAAACCGTAGCTGCCGCGCGCTTCCTCAGGCTTGTTTTCCTGCAGGAAATGCCGGTACGAGTCCAGCTGGATGGCGAGTAGATAAGGCGTCGCCAGAATGCTCGGCTGCTTGCCGTAATTCTTGCGTATCCGCTTTTTCTCAGTGAAGGAGTAAGCCATCGTGCACCTCAATTAATCAAATGTACGCGCCCGCCACAACGCACCGGGGGTTAGCCCGGTGCGTTGCACGCAGACGCGCGCGTCACCATTGAATGAAAGCAGGTAATCCACCAGGGATTACTTGATTTCCACTTTGGCGCCGGCGTCCTCGAGTTTCTTCTTCATCGTTTCGGCATCGGCTTTCGGCACGGCATCCTTCACGGTGCCCGGCACGGCCTCGACCAGATCCTTGGCTTCTTTCAAGCCAAGACCGGTGAGTTCGCGGACCACCTTGATGACCGTGACCTTCTTGTCGGCCGGATATTCCTTGAGGATGACGGTGAACTCCGTCTTCTCCTCAACCGGCGCCGCAGCGGCAGCGCCGCCACCGGCAGCCACCATCGCGACCGGGGCCGCGGCGGTAACGCCGAACTTCTTCTCCATGTCCGAAATCAGCTCGACCACTTCCATGATGCTCATCTTGGAAATCGAATCGAGAATTTCGTCTTTGCTAACAGCCATGATTGACTCCTGAAACTAACAGCTAATAAATGACAATTAAGCGCCGGCGGCCTGTTTCTGGTCGCGCACGGCTGCAATGGTGCGAACGAGCTTTGTGTGGGGCGCGGCAAGCGTCCTGACAAATTTCTCGATCGGCGCCTTGAGCGTACCCAACAACATCGACAGTGCCTGATCGCGGGTCGGCAACGATGCGACCTTTTCCAGATCGGAGGCCGGCAAAACCGGACCGCCAAGTGAAACCAGGGTCGCAACCAGCTTCTCGTTGGCCTTCGCGAAGTCCTTGATCACGCGCGCGGCTGCGCCCGGATCGTCCTTCGAAAACGCCAGCACGAGCGGCCCTTTGAGGCTGGGTCCGATGTTCTCGAACGCAGTCCCGACCAGCGCCTTGCGCGCCAGCGTGTTCTTGACGACACGCATGGACACACCCTTGGCGCGGGCTTTGGAGCGCAGATCCGTCATCTGCGTGACCGTGATGCCGCGATATTGCGCGGCGACCACGGACTGTGCTCCGGAGGCCAGCTTGTTGACTTCCGCTACCAGTGCTTTTTTGTCTTCCAGGTTGAGTGGCATATAAAGTCTCTCTCCCGAAAGTCACCTAACAAAGGACTCGAGGCTCGCACCCCTCATCCCACCCTTGTCGACGATGACCTTCGCAGGAGACGAATCTCTTGCGAGCGGACCACCATCTGCGCAGGCTTCCGATTAAGAACCGGCCCCGTGTTGCCACGGCCCGGATCGCCTGCGGTCTTGGATGCGTGTTACCGCATCAAACCATCACATTAACTCTTCACATCCCGAGCGAGGATTGCTCCACCGTCACGCCCGGACCCATGGTCGAGGACAGCGACACGCGCTTGAGATAAATACCTTTCGAATTGCCCGGCTTGGCCTTCTGCAGGTCAGCTAACAGCGCCTGCAGGTTTTCGCGCAGCTTTTCGGGCGTGAAGCTCGCCTTGCCGATCGTGCAATGCACGATACCGGCCTTGTCGACGCGATAACGCACCTGGCCGCCCTTGGCATTGCGCACCGCGCCCGCGACATCCGGGCTCACCGTGCCGACCTTGGGGTTCGGCATCAGGCCGCGGGGCCCCAGGATCTGGCCAAGCTGGCCCACGACGCGCATCGCATCCGGGCTCGCGATCACGACGTCAAAATTGATCTCGCCTTTCTTGACCTGCTCGG
>DAIQQI010000081.1:9402-10748 GCA_036786925.1 Steroidobacteraceae bacterium | reverse complement strand
CCTGGTTGACGCCGGGCAGGTTGATTTCCGCCGGGTCCTCCGCGGTCGAGATGTTAGTGTCTTCCTTGTTGAGGATATGCAGGCCGGTGTACAGGGACACGGTCTTGCCGGAACCGGTCGGGCCGGTGACCAGGATCATGCCCTGCGGTTTCGCCAGGTATTTCAAATACAGTTCTTTTTGCGCCGGGTCATAGCCCAGTGCGTCGATACCTAACATCGCCGACGACGGATCGAGAATACGCAGCACGATCTTTTCGCCGAACAGGGTCGGGCAGGTGCTGACGCGGAAGTCGATCGCGCGCGTCTTCGACAATTTCATCTTGATGCGGCCGTCCTGCGGCACGCGGCGTTCGGCGATATCGAGGCGCGCCATGACCTTGACGCGCGCCGAGATCTTCTGCGCGAGCTGCACCGGGGGTTGCGCGATTTCCTTCAGGACGCCGTCGATGCGAATCCGCACGCGGTACATTTTTTCGTAGGGCTCGAGGTGGATGTCCGAGGCGCCGCGACGGATCGAATCAAGCATGACCTTGTTGACGAAACGCACGATCGGCGCGTCTTCGATGTCGCTGCCCGTGTCCTTGTCGAGGTCTTCATCGCCACCCGTGACCTCGAGATTCTCGAGGTCCATGCCGCCTTCATCGTCGCCCAGCCCCGGCATGGTGCTGTCGGCCTGCTCGATCGACTTGTCGACCAGCTTCTGCAGCTTGTCGTCCTCGACCACGATCGCTTCGACCGACATGCCGGTCTGAAACTTGATCTCGTCGATCGCATGCAGATTGGTGGGGTCAGCAACCGCGAGAAACAGACGCTTGCCGCGACGGTACAGCGGCAGCACGCGATGCTTCGCGAGCAGCTTGTCACTGACCAGCCTGACTGTGTCGACGTCGACCTGGATCGCATCGAGATCAAACAGCGGCGCGCCGAATTCGGTCGCGGCGGCTATCGCGATGTCACGGGAACCGGCCGCGCCACGGGCGATCAGCTGGGTCACGACATTGCTATGTTTGGCCTTGGCGTCCTCCAAAGCGGCCAGCATCGTGGGTTCATCCACGAGTCCGTCCTGCACGAGGCGCTGCGGCAGCCCACCGAGGCCGCCCCGGGCATTGCCCCCGAGTGCCAAAGAAGCGTTATCGTTCATAGACTTAGCGCATATTTTAAGCGGCGACTGGAAGACATAGTCTAACGAGGTTTGGTCCCACAGCAATTGTTAAATCTTGCCGATGGTCGCACAACCCGCGCCTGGGCTGCGTGACTGCATTCCCAGTTCACAAAACAAGGTTTTTTAAGCCGCCAAAACAAAAGGGCGCCTCGAAAGGCGCCCTCTTGCTCAAGCCACCCAGGGT
>DAIQQI010000081.1:0-9302 GCA_036786925.1 Steroidobacteraceae bacterium | reverse complement strand
CGGCAGCGTTGCCACACTTCCAGGCGACCGAATTGTCCGGCGACAGGTACGGCGTCAGACCGATCGTCAATCCGGCGATCGCGGTGTTGGCGTTGTTACCGTAGGTAATTTCGATGACGCCATTGGTGACCTCCACCTGGGTGACATACTTGCCGCTGGTGTCAGTGGCGGTAGCCGTCATGCCAGCCGACGTTCTGTCAGCGGGCGTTACACCGGTCGTCGCGAAACCCTCAGCCACCGCCGTCTTGGCGCCCGCGGCCAGCGTGAGGCCCTCGGATACCTGTGCGCGGATCGTGTAGTCCTGATAGGCCGGGATGGCGATCGCCGCCAGAATACCGATGATCGCAACCACGATCATCAGTTCGATGAGGGTAAAACCTTTTTGGATGGACTTCATAGGCAATCAGCTCCAGTTGAATGAATAAAAAGTGCCGGCCGCTCCCAGCCTGGCTTCCCGTTTGGGATGCAATTCACATGCCACCAGACTGTACAAGAATTCTCTGATACGAGACAAAGGCTTGCACGTACGTGACTTATCGTCCGTGGCCGAATGCTGACAGCCTGCGTCAGTTTTCGGCGCCGCCCCAGACGACCAGTGACGCAAATTGTCAGTGACCCGGCGGCAGCGTATCGGCGATGCAGTCCATGGGCAAATAGCGGAACTCGATGCTGCCCGCGGCGTACTTGCCGCTTTGCCTGGCTTCCTGTCCGTCCACAGCGCCGCAGCGCCAGGCGACAGTACCGTCGGCGCTGCTGTACGGCATCAGCCGAAGGGTCCGTCCGCTGATCCTCGCGTTGGCACTGTTGCCGTAGGTCAGCGTCACGACGCCGCCGACGCTGACGTCGACCGAGCTAACGAATTTTGATTGTGTGCTGCTGGCAGCTGCAGGCAGATCCGCCGCCGAGCGGCTGCCCGGCATCCTGCCCGATTTCGTGAACGTGTCAGTCACCGCGTTCTTGACGCTCGCCATGTCCTGCAGCCCCATCTTGACTTGAGCGCGGATGCTGTAGTCCTGGTAGGCCGGCAAGGCGATCGAACCCAGGATGGCCACGATCGAGACGATGATGATCGCCTCGATCATCTGGAAGCCGCGTTGTGGTCTGCTCACGAATGTGCGCCTCTGCCAACCGGATGTTGCAGCGATCTTAAGGTGACTGGCGCGCCAGATTTCCCGGCTTCACATAACTGCCGCGATCAGTTTCAGTTCCGTGAACGACCGCTACAAATCGGCCGCGAGCTGTCAGTCGATACCCAGTTTCTTGGTGCGATAACGCAGCGCGCGAAAACTCATGCCTAACAATTTAGCCGCCGCGGTCTTGTTATAGCGTGTTTGCTCCAGCGCCTTCTGGATGGCGGCGCGTTCGGCGTCTTCCAGTTGCTGCGGCAGGCCTGAAGCGGCCTGAGCCGAGGTGCCGGGCGCAGCCCTGTTTTCCGCTGCGTGTGCGGCGACCTCGATGCCCGACACCGGCCGCAGCTCTATGTCCTGCTGATCGATCTGGCCGTCGACGGACAAGGTCACGGCCCGCTCCAGGATGTTCTCCAGCTCGCGCACATTCCCCGGGAAAGGGTAGCTGCGCAGTATTGCCAGCGCTTCCGGCGCAATGCGGGGTGTCGGCAAACCGGCGCGCGCCGCGAGTCGCGGCACGATATTCATGATCAGCGTGTCAACATCGCCGGCACGCTCGCGCAGCGGCGGCACGCGCAGCTCGATGACATTGATGCGGTAGAAAAGATCTTCGCGAAACTTGCCTTGCGCGACCAGTTCGCCGAGATTCCTGTGAGTCGCGGACAGTATCCGGATGTCGGCCGGTTGCTCCTGCGATTCGCCGACCGGCCGGAAGGTCTTTTCCTGGATCAGGCGCAGTAATTTCACCTGCATGTGCAGCGGCAGGTCCGCGACCTCGTCGAGAAACAGCGTGCCACCCTCAGCCGACTGCACCAGGCCTTTCTTGTCGGCAACGGCGCCGGTGAAACTGCCTTTCTTGTGACCGAACAGCTCGCTTTCCATCAGCTCGCCGGGTATCGCGCCGCAATTGACCGGCACAAACGGGCCGGCGCCGCGCGGGCCGCTGTCATGAATCAGGCGTGCGACCAATTCCTTGCCGGTGCCGGATTCACCCGCGATAAAGACCGGCGCCTGGCTGCGCGCCACGCGGCCGATGAGGTGCCGCAACTGCAGCATGGGCGGCGAATCGCCCAGCAATCGCTGGCCGGATGCTAACAAATCCGCGAGCGCGGGTTCCGGCTTCCGCGCGCTGGCGCCGCCGGTACCCTCTGACAGACGCACGGCACTGGCGACGAGCTTGCGCAGCACCGCCAGGTCCAGTGGTTTCGACACGAAATCAAACGCCCCCATCTTCAGGGCCCGCACCGCGACTTCGACGTTGCCATGCGCCGTGATCACCGCGATCGGCAAACTGGCATGCTGCTCCTGCACCAACCTGACAAGATCGAGGCCGTCGCCGTCTGGCAGGCGCATGTCGGTCAGGCACAGGTCGAATCGTTCCGTGGCCAGCAGACGCCTGGCGCCCGCCAGGTCAGCGGCGGTCCGCACGTCCAGTTGCATGCGGCTCAAGGTCATCGAGACCAGATCGAGCAGATCCGGTTCGTCATCAACGACTAGAACGATAGGTTTACTCATTGCAGCTGAGTTTAGTCGCTCAGGATTCCCAGCGCCCGGGGTCCGTAAACACCAGCCGGAAGACGCTGCCGCCGCCCGCCCGGGCCTCGTAGATCAGCGTCGCTGAATTCGCCTGGGCGATCTCCCGCGCCAGAAACAGTCCCAGTCCCGAGCCGCGCTGCTCGGCGGAAAAGAACGGCTCGAAAATCTGCTCGGCATGTTCCGGCGCAATGCCCTTGCCGCGGTCGGCTACTTCCAGGAACGGCCGGGCCGTGGGTTTCAATCGGCCTATGGTCAGTTCGACCGTGGACTCGGGCGCCGGGCAGCCGTACTTGATGGCGTTTTCGCACAGGTTCCAAAGCACTTGCCTGAGCTGCGAGGGATCCGCGCGGATTTCAACTCCCGGTTCCAGGCCCAGCAGCTTCAACCGCGCGGCGGGCCACTGCATCGTCGCGCAGAATTCCTGCGCAAAGGCATCAAGCCAGCCGGCGAGCGCAATCCGCTCCGGTCGGCCAGAGTCGCGCCGCGTCATCTGCAGGACGTTGTCGATGATCTCGCTGACCCGGCCCGCGTTGCGCCGGATGATGACGGTCAGTTTGCGGTCCTCTTCGCTGAGCGACGGCGATTCTCCTAACAACTGCCCGGCGTGACTCATCGCGCCCACCGGATTGCGGATTTCATGCGCGATGCTCGCCGACAGGCGGCCTAACGAGGCGAGCTTCGACTGCTGGATGCGGGCTGCCAGCACGCTGGTGTCTTCCAGGAAGACCAGCACCGGTGCCGGCTCGGTCGAGCCCAGTGGCGCAAAATGCGGCTGGATTTCCCGCGCACCATCCGCCGCAATGAAAGTACCGGCAGTATCGCTGTTGCTGCCCGCCAGCGCGTTGCGACGCCAGTCCACGAGCAGCTGCTCGAGACGCGGCGAGGTCATGGCAAGCTGCGCACCGGGGAATGCCGCCTTGTCACCTAACAATTGGGCCGCCGACTCATTGACCAGGCGGATACGGTGCTCAGGATCGACCACCATCATGCTCTCGCGCAGGTGCTGGAAGATATATTGCGAGAGCTGCGCCATATTGGCGAGATCCACTTCCTGACGCTTGACCAGCGCTTCGCTGTCGCTCAGGCGCCGGGCCAGCTGCTGGGCGCCGAGCGCGATGACAAAGATGACTCCACCCAGCACGCCGGCGGCCGAGTAATCGAACGCCGCTGCCGCAGCTTCTGCGTGAGCGAAAATCTGCTGCAGCAGGATTCCGAGCGTCGCAACGGCCGCGATCAGATACGCCAGCCCGCTTTCCGTCATCAGCGTCGTTGCACCGACCGGCAGGATCAGCAGGATGCCGAGCCCGCTGGCGACTCCGCCACTGGCATACAGGATGAGCGCGATGCTCAGGGTATCGATCAGAATGTGGGTCAGCGCCAGTGCCCGCAGCGACGGCCAGTTCCAGCGCTGCGCCAGCACCAGCACGATACCGAGCACGAAATACAATGCGCAAACCGACACGAACAGGGTCGGATGCGTGTGTCCCACCGTGGGCGACGGCTGCGACAGCCAGTTGATCGCCAGCAATGCCGGTGCGATCAGCAGGCGGTAGAAATTGAGCAGGCCAATGACGCGGCGAGCGAGATCTGTCGGAACCAGGGTCTGCGGCATGGGGCTCGCGGGCATCGGGGGAGAATGATGGGCGAGCCGCACCGACACTTCAACTGTAGGAATGACATTTCGTACTTGCGCGCCCAAGGAATTCCGCGAGAATGGCGAGTTTATTGCACCGATTGTGACAGGCAGCACGTACCCGTATGAATTTGCACGAATACCAGGCGAAAGAAGTTTTCCGCAGTTACGGCATCCCGGTGCCGAACGGCCAGGTAGCGGCCAGCGCCGAAGACGCCGTGGCGGCGGCGCGCGCGCTCGGCGGCACGGTCTGGGTGGTCAAGGCGCAGGTGCATGCGGGCGGCCGCGGCAAGGCCGGCGGCGTGAAGCTCGCCAGGGATTTTGACGCCGTGCGCGCCGCCGCCGCCGGCATGTTAGGTCAGCGGCTCGTGACCAAGCAGACGGGCGCCGAAGGGTTGCCGGTCAGCCAGGTCTATGTCGAGCAGGGCTCGAAGATCGCCCGCGAAATCTACCTGTCGTTGACGCTCAATCGCGAGACCAGCCGCATCGCGGTTATCGCATCAGCGGCCGGCGGCATGGATATCGAGGAAGTCGCCGCCAAGGAGCCTGAGAAGATCGTCACGGCCAACGTCCATCCGGCGGCGGGACTGCAGCCCTATCAGTGCCGGCGGCTGGCATTTGCGTTAGGTTTCAAGGGCGAGCAGATTGGCGCATTTCAGAAAATGGCGATGGCCCTGTACCGCCTGGTGCTGGAAAAAGACGCCAGCCTGGTCGAAGTGAACCCGCTGATCGTCACCGACAGCGGCGCGCTTATCGCCCTGGACGGCAAGATCAACATCGATGCCAACGCGGTGTTCCGCCAGCCCGAGATGGCGAAGTATCGCGATCCCAGCCAGGAAGACCCGCGCGAGCGCGAGGCCTCGGAACACGACCTCAACTACGTCTCGCTCGATGGCGACATCGCCTGCATGGTCAACGGCGCGGGACTCGCGATGGCGACCATGGACCTGATCAAGCTGCACGGCGGCTCGCCGGCCAACTTCCTCGATGTCGGCGGCGGCGCAACCGCCGAGCGCGTAACGGCGGCGTTCAACCTGATCCTGTCGAATCCAAAGGTGAAAGCGATCCTGGTCAATATCTTCGGCGGCATCGTGCGCTGCGACCTTATCGCGGAGGGCGTGATCACGGCGGTGCGCAAAGTCGGCGTCAAGGTCCCGGTGGTGGTGCGACTCGAAGGCACCAACGCTTCGCAGGCGCGTGAATTGTTAGCTAACAGCGGTCTCAAGGTGATCGCGGCGTCCGATCTCACCGATGCGGCGCGCAAAGTCGTGGGAGCGGTGAAATGAGCATTCTGGTCAACCGCAGCACGCGCATCATTTGCCAGGGCTTCACCGGCAAGCAGGGCACGTTCCATTCCGAGCAGTGCCTGGCCTACGGCACCAAACTGGTCGGCGGCGTGACGCCCGGCCGCGGCGGCGAAAAACACCTGGGCCTGCCGGTGTTCGACACCGTGCATGACGCCGTCAAGGCAACCGGCGCCACCGTCAGCATGATCTACGTGCCCGCGGCCTACGCGGCAGATTCGATCCTCGAGGCGGCGGACAGCGGCATCGAGCTCGTGGTCTGCATCACCGAAGGTATTCCCGTCAACGACATGGTCAGGGTCAAGGCGGCGATGGCCGGCACGGGCGTCAGGCTCATCGGCCCGAACTGCCCCGGCATCATCACGCCGGAGGAATGCAAGATCGGCATCATGCCGGGCTTCATCCACAAGAAAGGCGCGGTCGGCATCGTGTCGCGTTCGGGCACGCTGACCTATGAGACCGTGTTTCAAACGACTAACAACGGTCTCGGCCAAAGCACCTGTGTCGGTATCGGCGGCGATCCGGTGCGTGGCATGAATTTCATCGACGTGCTGGAGTTGTTCGAACGCGATGGCGCAACCGAAGGCATCTGCATGGTCGGCGAAATCGGCGGCAGCGACGAAGAAGCCGCGGCGGCTTACATCAAGAAGCACGTCAGCAAGCCGGTGGTTGCCTACATCGCGGGTGTGACGGCGCCGCCCGGCAAGCGCATGGGCCATGCCGGCGCGGTGATCGCAGGCGGCAAGGGCACGGCTGCGGACAAGTTCGCGGCGCTCGAGGCGGCGGGCGTGCGCACCGTCAAGTCGCCGGCAGAGCTGGGCTCGGCCATGCTGGAACAGCTGAAGAAACGCCGCGCGCGCAAAGCCCCAGCGCGCAAACCACGAGCTCGCAAACCCACGGCGCGCAAGCCGGCCAGGCCGGCCAAGCCTGCGAGGCGGCCGGCCCGCAAGCGAGCCGCGCCGAAGCCACGCCGCAAGCGCTAGACCTTCTTGCGCATCGCGCTCGCACAGCTTGATTTGTTAGTCGGCGATGTTGCCGGCAACGCGCGCCGGATTCGCGACACGGTGGCGCGCGCGCAGCGCGAGCAGGCCGCCGACCTGGTGATCTGCCCGGAGCTGGCCCTGTCCGGCTATCCGCCCGAGGACCTGCTGTTCCACCGCGGGCTCAGGCACCAGATCGAAAAAGAACTTGCGGATTTTGCCGCGCAGCCGCTGCCGGCGGCGCTGTTGTTAGGATTTCCGGAATACGCCGGCGGCCACATCTACAATGCCGCGGCGGTCTTCGACCGTGGCGCCATGGTGGCCAGGCATCGCAAGCACTGCCTGCCGAACTATCGCGTGTTCGATGAGAAGCGCTATTTTGAGGCCGGCGGGGACACGACCGTGTTCGACATGCGCGGTCTACGCCTCGGTGTACTGATTTGCGAAGACATCTGGGAAGCAGAGCCGGCGCGCGCGGCGCGTGCCGCTGGCGCCGAAGTTCTGCTGGTACTGAATGCCTCGCCATTCGAGCTGCGCAAGCAGAAGATGCGCGAGGACATCGTCCGCCAGCGCGTGCTCGACGTGCGCATCCCGGTCATTTACATCAACCTGGTCGGCGGCCAGGACGAACTGGTCTTTGACGGCAATTCCTTTGCGATGGATGCCGCTGGCACGGTGGTCGCGCGCGCCGCCGCTTTCGCTGAGGACCTGCAGACTCTGGAGCTGACAAGGGGCGCCACGGGTATTGAACTGCATGGCGGGCATATCGCGCCGCTGCTCGACGATACTCCCAGCGTCTACGGCGCGCTGGTGACCGGGGTACGCGACTACGTCGGCAAGCATCGTTTCCCGGGCGTGGTCATGGGATTGTCGGGCGGCATCGACTCGGCGCTGACGCTCGCCGTCGCGGTCGACGCGCTCGGCGCCGACAAGGTGCACGCGGTCATGATGCCCTCGCGCTTCACCGCTGATATCAGCATCACGGATGCGGAGCTGCAGGCGCGCAACATGGGCGTGATTTTTTCGAGTATTTCCATCGAGGGCATGTTCGAGGCGACGCTGGCGGCGCTGCGTGAAGAATTCAAGGGACGCAAGGCCGATACCACCGAAGAGAACATCCAGTCGCGCTGCCGGATGCTGATCCTGATGGGCCTGTCTAACAAGACCGGCAAGATGCTGCTGACCACCGGCAATAAATCGGAAATGGCGGTCGGCTACGCAACGCTGTACGGCGACATGGCGGGCGGCTTCGCGCCGATCAAGGATTGCAGCAAGATGCTGGTCTACCGGCTCGCGGTGTACCGCAATACGGTCAGTCCGGTGATTCCGCAGCGGGTCATCGATCGCCCGCCCTCGGCCGAATTGAGCCCGAACCAGAAAGACAGCGATTCCCTGCCCGAGTATCCGGTGCTGGACGCGATTCTCGAGGCCTTCATCGAGGAAGACCTGTCGGTGGATGAAATCTGCGCCCGTGGTTTTGATCGCGCGACCGTCGGCCGCGTGTTAGATCTGGTGAAGCGCAATGAATACAAGCGCCGCCAGGCGCCTCCCGGCGTACGGGTCAGCCGCCGGGCCTTCGGCCGCGACTGGCGCTATCCGATCACCAACGGCTATCGCCGCTGACGCGCCGCCTTCAGTCGAAAGGATTCCACCAGCGGCGTTTCTTGTCCCGGGCCACAGCCTTGAGCTCCGCTTCGCCCTGGAAATTGAGCTGGTAGACAGCGCGCGCCTGCGCGGTCAGCGGTTCGAGCCCGAGGCGTTCGTAGCTCTGGATCAGGATCTGCATCGCTTCGCGCACCGCGGGTGCGCCATCGTATTGCTCGATGCAGATCTTGGCGCGCTGCGCGGCCGCAACCCAGGCGCCGCGCTCGATGTAATAACGCGCGACATTGAGTTCATAGTCGGCGAGCCGGTTGCGCAGGTAGATCATGCGGCGCCGCGCATCGTGCGCATACTGGCTCTTGGGATATTCCTCCGCGACCTTGCGGAACGCGGCGAAGGACTTGCGCGCCGTCTGCGGCGGACGCTGGTCGAGATCCGCATTGAATACCTTTTCGAAGAAATTGGGCGTGCGCTCGAAATCCACCAGTCCCTTGATGTACCAGGCGTAATCGATGCGCGGGTGGGTCGGGTTCTCGCGGATGAAAGTATCCGCGGCGTCTAACGCCGACTCGCTTTCGCGCGCCTTGTAGTACGCATAGATGACATCGAGGCGGCTCTGCCGCGCCTCGGGCGCGAACGGAAAGCGCGAGTACAGGGCTTCGTAGAGCCGGATCGCGTTGTTGTAGTCGCTTTCCTTGAGACTCTTCTGGGCCGACTCGTAGATCTTTTCGGGTGCGGTCTGGGTGATGTCTTTGTCGCGGCGGCTGCGGCAGCCGCCCAGAACCAGGGCGCTGGCCAGCAGCAGGACTACAGCAAGGCGCAGTGACGGTGAACGGAGCGCGAGAATCATGCGGAGCTGTCTTTCGTTGGCACGGCGGGCGTGAAGCCGGGCATTATAGCCAAAGCGAGGGACGCTCTGCACAGGTCACGCGGGCGCGGCCGAGACGGATTTTTTGTCTGGCAAGGCGCGACGACTGATGTGTATCGAGATACATGAAGGAGGAGCAACGATGCCCGACGAAAAATCCGTCCGGCCCCAAAGGGTTGGGCCGCAAATGACCGGCAACGGCGTTGCTCCCTCCTTACATGGAATTACCATGCTGCGTCGGTCGCGCCTTGT
>DAIQQI010000002.1:0-34576 GCA_036786925.1 Steroidobacteraceae bacterium | reverse complement strand
AACAGCTGCTGCACGCCGGTCATGCTCGGATGAAATCCGAAAGGCGCGCCGGTAGTGCCGATCGGGTCGATCGGCAGAAGCGAAGCTAACGGCACCGCCAGCCCGGCGCCGACGCCCTGGTCACCGCCGCGCGCGCTGTTGTAGGCGTTGTACTCGGCCGTGGTGCGCGGCACGACCATGTTCCAGGAATCGTTGCCGCCGAACATGAATACGCAGACCAGGGCGCGATACTCGCCGAAGCCGCCGGCGCCGGCCATCTGGCCCCAAACGGTACCCGGTGTGCGCGACAGCGCGTAGGCCAGGCCGCCGGCGGAAACCCTGCGGAGAAACTTGCGTCGATTGTAGTTCATGACTGTTCTCCGTCCTTTAGCGCTGCAGCACGAATTCAGGCGCTGTAGAGATCAGGTATATCGCGTCGGCCACCCGGGTGTTAGGCACGGTGGTCGCGGTCCGATCGACCTGGGTCTTGACGCTTGCTTTCAGTTCAGCGGATATCTGCCCGCCTAACAATTTTTCCGCGACCCGGTTCACCAGGGCTTCGGAATCATTGGCGACCGCCTGTTCCTGCGTGGTGTCGATGACCACCACATCCGCTCCCAGGCCGGTCTGCGCCGTGGTGCGGGCGATAGCCTGCACCCAGAAGAAATTGATGAACTGCGTGTTGTTGTACTCAGTCGCCAGCTGCATCTCGGGCGCGACCAGGTTCTGGTTGGCAATCTCGCCGGTGGGCGCATAAAACGGACTGAAGAAATTGAACACGGAGCCGGATTGCAGCGGCCCCTGCGCGAACGTCGCCGACGGACCGCCGGTCGCCGCAGCCGTATATTTGCCGCTCGCGGCGCGCGCGCCGTAGGCGCGCCACAGCTGGGTCAGCCGCAGCAGCGGCTCCTTGATCTTACCCGCGGTCTGCGCAGTTGGCGCCGAGCGCGCGTCGCTATCCAGCAAAATGGCGCGGATGACCGATTGCAGGTTGCCGCGGCGGCCCTGGCTGTCGCTGTTGACGACGGCGGCAACGCGTGCGACGTACGCCGGGCTTGGATTGCTGGTCACCAGTTTCTGGATCAGCTGTTTCGAGATGAACGGCCCGACATTGGGGTGATTGAAGATGTTGTCGAGCGCATTGGCCAGATCCTGGGCCGGCGTCTGCCCCGCAGGAATTGTCGTCACCGCGGCGCCGGCGTAACTCAACAGCTTCTTGGTACCGGTGGAGTGCTGCTCCGCGTAGGCCTGCATCGGCTGCACCTGGTTGGTCAACGTGGCGCGCCCCGCATTGGCGAACGATGTGCCACCGGCGTAGCGCCAGCCCGTGTACACGTTAGCAAAGCCTTCGATGATCGACTGGTCATAGGTTGAAACCGCCTGGCTGTTCACGAGGCGCGGCGTGCCGTCGGTGTTGAGTTCGACCAGGCCGATACTGAACAGCTGCATCAGTTCGCGCGCGTAGTTTTCGTCGGGCCGGATATTGAGCGTCGGATTCGGCTTCTGGTTGCCCAGCATCGACAGATAAATGCCCATCGACACGTGCAGCGTCACGTCTTCGAGCAGCTTGCGATAATCGCCGAAGGCGTCGCGCGCTAACATGTCGTAATAATCAGCCAGCGACAACGGGAAATTCGCCAGCGCACCGACCTGCGACACAACCATGATCTCGGACAGCGCGAAGGCCACGCGCTGGCGCAACTGGTCGTCGCCATTCAGGGAATTCTGGAACCAGGCCTCGACCCGTTGCGCCTGCAGCGAGCCGATATTGAAGCCGACCGGAATCGGGTTGGGTACCGCTGCGGCTACGGTCGGCAACTGGGTCGAAGGCGCCTTGGCGAATTGTTCGTCCAGCCAGCGCGAGTAGCTGTTGGTGCTGTCACCTAACGCGATCAGGCGCTGGGCCTCGGCTTCGGTTGCGCCGAAAGTGGCCTGATTGAGAAAACGATACGCCTCGATCTTGCTGATCGGCGGCGGCGGTACCGGGGGTGGTGGCGAACTCGCGCCGCCACCGCCGCCACAACCGGCGACCAAGGCCAAAAATCCGGCTATTGCGAGTTGCGCAATCTTGCTGCTGCGTGCCATAGGTCGCCTCCCTGAGCGGCAGCCCGATTCTACCGCTATCAGGGAAACGCGCGAGCGCGTTGTCGGTTGACGCGCGCTACTTAACCATAAGCGTGTCGAGCCGCTGCTCGTAGTCTGTTAGCGACGGCAGCAAGACCACGCCCAGCGGCACCTGGTCTTCGCGCATGGTCTGCGCGGCCCGACCGCCAACCCAGATCTCGGTATTCGGCTGCAATTGCGCGGCCAGCAGGCCGAGCTGCGTCCTGGCCGGGACGTCCATCTCGGACATGACCATCGACAGCAGAACCGCGTCCGCCTCGACGTCACGCGCGTACTCCACGATGTCAGGCACGGGGGTGTCCGGGCCGAGGTAATGGGTACGGCAGCGGCGCGCTGCAGCAAGCCACAGGCACAGCATGAGCCCCAGCTCGTGACGCTCGCCGCTCAAGGTCGTCAGCATCAGGCAAGGCGCGTTTTCCGCGATGAAATAGCTGCGCGACGCATTGGTCACCAGGCGCCGTACGATGTCGGTGACCATGTGTTCCTGGGAGATACGCAACTGGCCGCGGTGCCAGCGATCGCCAACTTCGATCAGCAGCGGAGTGATCACGCTGCCCGCTACTTCGTGCGGCGGCAGCACTGCCATCGCCGACATCAGTGTCTCTTCGACGCCGATCGAATCCGAGTGCTCCGCGGCATCGAGCGCGCGTTGCACGAAGCTCTGACCGCGCGCGGTAATCCGCGCCAAACCTCCGGCATCGCTGACCAGCTTCGCCAATTCATCCGGCGGCATCTTTGCGACCTTCGAAATGGGGTGCCCCAACTCGGTTGCGGACCGCAGCAACCGCAGGCGCGCGATGTCAGCAGACGAGTAGCCGCGCCTGCCCGCGACATCACGACTGGGCAGTACGGCCTCGTAACGCCGTTCCCAGGCCCTGAGGGTCTCGACGGTCAGGCCAGTCGCCTTGGCGGTGGCCTTTATCGAAAATTCAGCCATGTTGTACACCTTATATTTAGTTTTATACTGTACAAAAGCTTGACAATGCAAGTCGGCTGGCTAAATATTCACCCACAGGTGGCCAAGGACCGGCCACTTGGCCACGGATGGCCTGATGACGCGCTGACTTCGGGAACGGACTCCCGGGCGGCGCCCAACCAATCCTCTCTCTGCCAACCAAGCTGCGGTCGGGTACCTCCGCCCCAGTCGTTTACGATTCGCGTTCGCTGTTCGCGTCGCTCACCGGATCGTATTGCGTGCTCAAAACCACCACCGTCGGCAGCCTTCCAAAACCGGACTGGCTGGCCGAGCCCGAAAAGATCTGGGCGCCCTGGCGTCTCGCCGGCGACGCGTTGCAGCAGGGCAAGCAACGAGCCGCACTCGAGTGGCTGCGCGAACAGGAAGCCGCCGGGATCGACATCGTGGGCGATGGCGAGCAGTTTCGCGTGCACTTCGTGCACGGTTTCCTCGAGAACATCCAGGGCATCGACTGGAACCGCAAGACGCGCATGGGCATTCGCAACAACCGTTACGAGGCGGAAGTGCCCACGGTGGTTGCCGCGCTGGCACGCCCGTCGCCGGTGCACGTCGCCGATGCCGCCTATATGCGGGCACAGACAGCGCGGCAACTGAAGATCACCCTGCCCGGCCCGATGACGATCTGCGACACGATTGCTAACAGTTACTACAGCTCGCGCGCCGACATGGCCATGAAGTTTGCGGAGCTGCTCAACCAGGAAGCGCTGCAGATCGAGGCCGCGGGCGCGGACGTGATCCAGTTCGACGAACCGGCCTTCAACGTTTTCATCGACGAGGTGCGCGACTGGGGCCTGCCGGCGCTGGAGCGCGCGATGCGCGGCCTGAAGGCGAAGACGGTCGTGCATATCTGCTACGGCTACGGCATCGAAGCTAACATCAAGTGGAAGAGCACCCTGGGCGACAGCTGGCGGCAATACGAGGCCATTTTTCCCTGGATCAACGCGAGCAGCGTGCAGGCGGTATCGGTCGAGTTCGCCGGCTCCAAAGTGCCGCATGAGGTGCTGCGGCTGCTGAAAGACAAGGAGCTGCTGGTCGGCGCGGTCGAAGTCCTGCCGGGAAAGCTGGAAACCGCGGCCGAGGTTGCGGCCAATATCGGCGCCGCGCTCAAACACGTGGATCGTGAAAGACTTGTACCCTGTACCAATTGCGGCATGGCGCCGCTGCCCGCCGACCTGGCGCGCGCCAAGCTGCGCGCGTTAGGCGCCGGCGCCGCCCTCGCCCGCAGCCGCTGAAGGAGCCCCTGAGCATGGATCTTAAATTACGCGACCGGCATGTGCTGATCGCCGGCGCGACCGGCGGCCTGGGCGCAGCCTGCGCCCGCGCGTTCGCGACCGAAGGCGCGCGCCTCAGTTTGTTAGGCCGGTCGCTGGAAAAACTCGCGGCGCTGGTGCGCGAACTGACCAGCGCCGGCGGCCAGGTCGTCGACGGCATTCAATCTGACCTGACCGACGCGGCCAGCACCGATGCGGCGATTGCCGGCGCCGTGCGACAAGGCGGACCCATCGATGTGCTGGTGTGCGCAGCCGGCAATGCACAGGGCGGTATTTTTACGGACTTATCCGACGCCGACTGGAAGCGTAATCTCGAATTGAAGTTGTTCGGAACGATTCGGCTGCTGCGGGCTGCGCTGCCCGGCATGCAGGCGCGTCGCGCCGGGCGCATTGTGGTGATCGTCGGCAACTCGGCGAAATTGCCGGAGCCCAGGATGCTGCCGGGGGCGGCGGCGAATTCGGCCTTGTTAGCCATCGTGCGTGGACTGGCGGAGGAAGTGGGGCCGCAGGGGATTTGCATCAACGCCGTGAACCCCGGACCGGTCCGCTCGAGCCGCTGGGACCAGCAGATGGCTGACATCGCTGCGCAGGAGAAGCGTACCGTGGCTGATGTCGAGGCGCCGTTTCTCGCGAAATCTGCGCTGCGCAAACTGGGCAGCGCCGAACAGGTGGCGGCGCAGGTGTTGTTCCTGGCATCGGAACTCGCCGGCCACACCACCGGCACCTCGATCACACTGGACGGAGGCAGCGTCAAGACGCCATGACTGATCAACTCGGATATCGCGCTCGCATCGCCATCGTCGTGCCGTCGACCAACACCTCGTGCCAGCCGGAATGCGAAATGCTGCGCCCCCGGGGCGTCACCAATCACACCGGGCGCATCACCATCAGGGAACGTCCGCTCACCACCGAGCAGGCTTTCATGGAACATGTGCAGCTGATGCGCGATGGCATGCGCGCAGGCATCGACCAGATCGTGACCTGTCAGCCCACGCACGTGATCATGGGCGTGGCGCTCGAGGCGTTCTGGGGCGGCGCCAAGGCCGCCGACGAATTGCAGAAGGAGCTGACAGAACGCGCCGGCGTCGGCATCTCCATGGGTTCCACTGCGACGCGCGCGGCGCTCAAGCTGCTGGGCGCCACGCGCATCGCGGTGCTGACGCCGCACCAGCCGCGCGGCGATGAACAGGTGCGCACCTACTTCGAAGAAGCGGGATTCGCGGTCAAGCGCCTGACCGGCCTCAAGTGCGCCTCGCCAACGCTGATCGCGCATACCACCGAGCAGCAGGTCATCGACGCGCTGCGCGCGCTGAACGGCGATGATGTCGACGCGCTGGTCCAGGTGGGCACCAACCTCGCTGCAATACGGCTCGCCGCAGAGGCCGAACTCTGGTTCGGCAAACCGGTGTTAGCTATCAATGCCATTACCTACTGGGACGCCTTGCGGCGCTCAGGAATCCCGGACAAGATCCAGGGCTGCGGCTCTGTGCTGGAGAAATTCTGATGTTCCTTGCGTGGCGCGACATGCTGCATGCCAAGGGCCGCTTCGGCCTGATGGCCCTGGTGGTCACACTGGTGGCGTTCCTGGTGGTCGTGTTAGGCGGCCTGATATTCGGCCTCATCAAGGACTGCGTGTCCGCGCTGCAGCAGCTGCCCGCGACCCACATGGCGTTCGAGAACTCCACGCGGCCCGACTACCAGAACAGCATGCTGGACAAGGAGACCTGGGAAAAATGGGCGGGTGTGCCCGGCGTCAAGGCAACGCCGATCGGCCACTCGCTGGCGAATGCGCGTGATGCGCAGGGCGCGCCGGTCGATATCGCGTTCTGGGGGGTCGTGCCAGGCTCATTTGCGGAACCCAGGGTTGTTGAAGGCCAGGGCCTCTCGGCCGCGCCCAACGCGATGGTCATCTCACGCAAGATCGCGCTGGACAAGCACGTCAAGATCGGCGACACGATCACGATCGATCGCGTGCTGACAGAGTTCAAGGTCGTGGGCATCACCGAGGCTGTCGCGGTCAGCCACGCGCCCGTCGCCTATGTCCCGTTGCGCAAATGGCAGGAGGCCAATTACGGCCCCCCCGGTGGCGCGCCGCCGGGCGATACGCTGCCGGAGGCGATCTTCACCGCCGCCACCACGATTGCGCTGGCGATCGACCCGGACGCCAGCGTCGATATCAAGGCGCACGACCGGGAGATCGGCACGAAGACCATGACCAAGGAGCAGTCCTACGACGGCACCTCGGGCTACAGCGCGGAAATCTTCACCGTGCGGCTGATGCAATTCTTCCTGATCGCGACCTGCGTAGTCGTGTTAGGTGCGTTCTTTTCCATCTGGACCATCCAGCGCACCGCCGAGATCGGGCTGGTCAAGGCGCTCGGCGCCGACAACGGCTACCTGGTCAGGGATGCGCTCAGCCAGGTCCTGCTGGTGCTGGTGTTCGCAACCGGGATCGGCGTGCTCGCGGCCTTCGGGACCACCAGCGCATTCGAGGCGCGCGGCTCGGTGTTCGAGCTCACGACCGGCAATGTCGTCGGCAGCTCGCTGCTGCTGATCGGCGCCGGCCTGGCCGGCGCGATGTTCGCGCTGCGGCGCATCGTCAAGATCGAGCCGATCATCGCGCTCGGGAGAGACCGATGACGCTCGCGGCGCAGAACATCTCGCTGTTGTTAGGCGACGGCGAGGCACAGGCGACGATACTCAACAACGTGAATATCCACGTCTCGGCCGGCGAAATGGTCGCGATCATGGGGCCGTCCGGCGCCGGCAAGTCGAGCCTGCTGGCGATCTGCGGCGGGTTGCGGCGCGCCAGCAGTGGCAGCGTCACCGTGGGTGGCGTGAACCTCGGCGATCTGAGCGACTCCGAGCTGGCGCGGATCCGCCGGCAACGCATCGGCTTCGTGTTTCAGCAGTCGAACCTCGTGCCGTCGCTGACCGCGCTCGACCAGCTGCTGCTGGTAGCGCACCTGAACGGCGAAGGCACGCACGGCAAGGCGCGCACTGAGGCGCTGCGTCTGTTAGCCGAGGTTGGCATGGAGAACCGCGCCACTCGCAAGCCGGCACAGCTGTCGGGTGGCGAGCGCCAGCGTGTCGGCATTGCCCGCGCGCTGATGGGCAACCCGGCGCTGCTGCTGGTGGACGAGCCCACCTCGATGCTGGACCAGGGGCGCGGCCGCGAAATCGTCGAGCTGCTGGCGCAGCAGTGCCACGCGCACAAGGTCGCCACGGTGATGGTGACGCATGACGCCAGCATGGTGTCGGTCGTGGACCGGGTCGTGAAGCTGGTCGATGGCCGGGTTGTCAGTGAAGGAGCGCCCACGTGAAGACTGTAACGATTTTTTTGTTAGCTATCGTGCTGTTGATGACCGCAACCGCAGGCGCCGCACCCGCGCCGCCGGCCGGCGGCAGCACGCCTGACGGCCGCAAGATGATCATGGCGCACAGCCACGCCGACATGACGCCGGAACTGATCGCCGCGCTCAAGAAGGCAATTCCTCAGTACCGCGCCATGACCGACATGGAAATTCACATGAGCATGGGCGGCATGGGGCCGGACTACCAGTGGAACGTCAGCGCCCCGCAACTGCGCGGCAATGTCGGCGTGCTGGTGCTGACCCACGGCGTTGGCGAAACCGGCGACCGCATCTTCAAGCGCGCCGTAGAGCCCATCGGCGCGAAGTATCCGACCAGCATCGGTATCGGCATGGCGATGACGCATTCGGAGCCGCTGCAGTCGGCGGTCGACGACCTGACCAAGGCCGGCGCGAAGACCATCATTCTCGTGCCGCCGCTGGTCTCGAAATACAACACGATTTATCGCCAGTGGGAGTACATCTTCGGCTGGCCCACCGCGGCGGAGTATCTGTCGGTGCCCAAGGTCAGGACCAAGCTCAAGCTGGTCATGGCGCATACGTTTGATGACAGCCCGCTGTTTACGCAGATGCTGCTGGATCACGCGCGGGAGCTGTCGAAAAATCCGGCACGCGAAGCGGTGATGATCGTTGCGCATGGTCCCGAGGACTACGAAGACAACGTGCCCGATCTCGCCTTTCTCAATGCGCACGCAGTGAAAGTGAAAGCCCAGGGCGGCTTTGCCGAGGTGCAGGCGATCAACCTGCAGGATGACGCGTTCAAGCCGATCCGCGCAGCCAATGTCCGCAAGCTGCGCAAGATGATCACCGACGCCCAGGCACGCGGTTACGATGTCCTGGTCGTGCCTGCGGTGATCGCGAGTTTCGGCCTGCAGGCCAAGCTCAAGCAAGATTTGTTAGGTCTCAAGTACCGGTTCCAGGAAAAGGGGGTTTCCGAGCACCCCGCGTTTGCAAAGCTGCTCGAACAGCGTATACAGGAAGAAACTGCCAGGCTGGCGGCCAGCCGCTGAAATAAATAACAAACAGGGGATTCTCATGAATATCGCGAAAATCGTTGAGCGCATCAAGAACATCCTGCTGACGCCCAAGGTCGAATGGCCTGCGATCGCTGCGGACCCGGCGCCGGCGGCGAGCATCTACCAGGGACACGTGCTGTTGTTAGCCGCCGTCTCGGCGCTCGCCGGCTGGCTGGCCTGGGCATTTCTTGGTTCGATTTCAAACGCTTTTGGCTTCGGATCAAATTTCTTTCTGGTGTCCGCGGTCCTGAGTTTTGTCCTGACGTTCGCCGCGGTGTTCGTCAGTGCCTGGCTCGCCGCCACGCTCGCGCCTAATTTTGGCGGCAGCAAGGATTCGCTGCAGGCACTGAAGACGGTTGCCTATTCATGGACCGCGTCCTGGGTCGCGTCCATCGCGGCGATCGTGCCGGTCATCGGCTGGCTGATCGCGATTGCCGGCGTGGTTTACGCCGTCTATCTCTTCTATCTCGGCTGCCAGCACACGCTGAAGATACCGGCCGACAAGGCCGCGGGCTTTACCGCCGTCGTCATCATCCTGACCATTGTCCTGATGTTCATCATCAGCTCAATCACGTCGTCGCTCGCGGGGATGATCGCCGGTCGCTCACTGGCGGGCCGGGCATCCGCGCAGGTCGAGGCGGCCGCTGAAGCGGCAACTGCAGCGGCCGAACGTGCCACTGAAGCAGCGGAAGCAGCCGCAAACGCGGGTGGCTCCAGCGCCGATGCGGCGCGCGCCGGCGCCGCCGCCGCCGCAGTGGGCACCGCTGCTGTCAGTGCGGCGTTAGGTGCGCTGGCCAGCAAGGCCGGCACGGTGCCTCACGATGCGCTGCCGACCGACGACCTCAAGTCGTTCCTGCCGGAGAGCATTGGCGGCATGAAGCGCACCACAATGTCCGTTAATCGCAACGAGACGATGGGCATGCAGATCGGCAAGGGCGAGGCAAGCTACGATGCCGGTGACGGCAACCGCATCGAGCTGTCGGTGGTCGACACCGGCGGCGCGTCCGGCTTCCTGGCGTTAGCCGGCGCGGCGGTCACGATGGGTGAACAGGAATCGGAAACGGACAAGGGCTTCGAGAGAACCAAGCGCGCGGGCAACCGCTGGTTCCATGAGAAATGGGACAGCGCCAACAAGCGTGGCGAGTATGAGGTCTTTGTCGCCGACCGCTTCATCGTCAAGGCGGAGGGCGACGCTGCCAGCTTCGAGCAAATCAAAGGCGTCGTCGATGGCGTTGACCTTGCGCGTCTCGAATCCATGAAAGACTCGGGCGCACGCGCCAGGTAACGTTCGTCAGCGCGCGTTGCGCGCTTTGTACTGCAGGTACATGTTGGTGAATTCCGGCCACGGTTCGGGCCGGTTGAACCACAACGGATGCACCTTGCGCAACTGCGCCAGATGCGCGGGCGCTATTTGTTCGAGCGTAAACAATTTCTTGCCCGCTTCCGCCCACACCAGGAAGCCCGGCGTCGGCCCCATCTGCATCCAGGGAAGCCAGGAACTGGTGGCGGTGTAGGCGAAATCGCAGGGCGCGCTCGCGACCGCGGTGTTTTCGATGTCCGACAACTTCGAACGCAGCGTTGACTGGGTCGCGACGATCAGATCTCTGCCGGATGATTCGAGCGGCCACTCGCGCGGATCCAGCCAGTTCGGCGCCTTGATGTAGCTCGACTTGGTCATCCAGATGTCATCGCCAACGATGCGCCAGGGGTAATTGAAGGGCTTGCCGGTGTTAGGCATCACGTCGCGAGAACCGATGATGCGCGGCTCCTGCTCGCTGAAACGAAACCGGACCGGGCCTTCGCGATAGGCAAGGGGCTTGACCTTGCGGCCGGTGTGCGGATTCAGGATCTCATCGCCATCTGTTAGATACTCGCCGGTCTCGGCACTGCGGTACAGCGCCACTTCCCAGTCGATGACATTCCATTGCAGGGGACTGACCAGCTCGGTGCGGCGTAAAATGCAGCTCTCGACATTGATCAGGGGCCGCACCGGTTCACCCGGCACGGCAATATCGAGGCGCCCGGTGAACCAGAAGAACACGTCCTGGGTCACGGTGCTGGCGCGCATCTTGAGGTAGGCGGTGACGTTGTCGGCGGGTTTGCTGAGATCGAGCGGCACACGCGTGCCGCGTTGTATCTTGGCGCCGGCTGAAGCTGCGGCCGCCGCCAGGCCTGCCGCGGCAGAACCGACTATCACCCCGCGACGCGAAATTGAATCCGACATAAGCTGCTCCGCCAAAAGGACAACCGGTAAGTCTGCAGAATAACGACTGCGCGCGGCGGGCTACAATGTGCGCCGCCCCGCGGCACCGCAATGCAGACAAGGACCTGATCGCGATGAAAATCTGGCTTAAACGACTCGGCTGGACTGTACTCGGTCTGATTGCCCTTGTTGGCATTTTCGTATTCGACCAGCTGCGCCATGGCGGCCAGTTCCATGAGCTAACAGTAACCACGTTGCCCGAGTGCCGGACGCTGGCCATGCAAGCCAGTGCCGAGGACATCCAGATCGACCGGGCGCACAGCGTCGCCTACCTCTCGTACCTGGACCGCCGCAGCCAGATCCAGGGCAAGCCGGTGCTCGGCACCGTCATGCTTATCGACCTGAACGCACCGGAGCCGCGCCCGCGCCCCGCGCTGATGGCCGACCCGCCCGATTTCCGTCCGCATGGCATGTCGCTGTACCGCGCTGGTGACGGCACGATGCGCCTGTTTGTAATCAGCCACTCGCCGGTAATCGGTGGCAGCGTGCGCCAGGAAGTGCATATCTTTGAACAGTCGGCCACCGGGGCATTTTCGCTGGTACGCACGGTGCGCGATCCGCTGATCAAGAAACCTAACGCCATTGTCGCGGTCGGGATGGATCAGTTTTATCTCGCCAACGATTCCGGCGCTGACAACGGCTGGCAGCGCTTGCAGGAAATGGCGTTCCGCCGCGGCCTCTCGACGCTCGCCTATTTTGACGGCACGCGGATGCGCGCGGCTGACACCGGGCTCCAGTCAGCCGCGGGCATTGCCGCCAGTCCCGATGGCACGCGCATCTACGTCAGCGAAACGACCGGCAAGCGCGTTCGCATCTATTCGCGCAACGCCGCGAGCGGCGATCTCAGCCTGGAGGAACTGCTGGAGGTCGGCAGTGCGCCCGATAATCTCAACGTCGATGAACGGGGCCGCGTCTGGATCGCGGCGCATGCCCGGTCGCTGGCGCTGGTCCGCAATTTCATCAGTGAAAATAACCTTGCACCAAGCCAGATCCTGCGCTTTGACCCGGCCGCGACCGGCGCTGCACGCCTGGCGCAGGTGTACCTGAACATGGGCGCAGCGATTTCCGGCGCCGCGGTCGGCGCGGTTTACAATCAATCCCTGCTGATGGGTTCGATCACCGATCGCAAGTTGCTGCGCTGCCGCCTGCCCTAGACGCATGACCACGGAACCGATTTCCTCTAACAAAGCGCTGTTCGGCCTGTTAGCCGCCAGCCTGGCGTTCACGGCCGCCATCTGGCTGCTGGATCACAGGCTCGCGCATTTCGTGCGCGAGATGCAGCAGCCCGGCATGCCGCACATCTACCCCTGGATGCTGGCGACACCCAGCGACTGGGCGCGTTACACGGCCTGGGGCGGCTACCTGCTGCACCAATGCGCTTTCTGGTGGTTGATCTGGCGCGCGCAGTCGCAGGGCACGCGCTTCACCAGCGGGCTCAAGCCGCTCAACTACCTGGCGTTCGCGGTCACCGCCGGCGGCATCCTGCTGCATTTCGTCCAGACCCACCTGTTCTACGACGGCCTCGCACAGGACGTGTCGGAGTGGTCGGCGCAATGGTCGGTGATCGTGCTGCTGCTGGTCGTGCTGCTGATCGAGAACCGCCGCCGCGGCATTCTGCTAGGTCAGCGCTGGGGCGGCTACGTGCTCGAAGCCGGCGATGTCGCGCGGCGCTACCACGGCTATTACTTCGCCTGGGCGACCATCTACACTTTCTGGTACCACCCGATGGTCTCGACGCCCGGGCACTTGTTAGGTTTCCTGTACATGTTCCTGCTGTTTGCGCAGGGCAGCCTCATGTATACCCGCGCGCATACCAACCGCTGGTGGACCGTCAGCCTCGAGGTGCTGGTCATGATCCATGGCGTCGTCGTCGCCATGATGAACACTGACGGCATGTGGCATCTGTTCGGCTTCGGCCTGGCGGGGATCTTTGTGGTGACGCAGGCCTGGGGTCTCGGTCTCAGGCGCCGCACCAACTGGTTGCTGGTCGCGGCCTACGCCGTGGGGCTGGTGGCGTTTTATGCGAACTGGGGAATTCGGGACATCGTCCTGCCGTTTCGGATCCTGGGCGGCTACTTTGTCGCGCTGCCGATTCTCGCCGGGCTGGTCTGGTTGTTAGGCCGGCTGCTGCAGGGTGGCCGCAGGTTTGGTTGATGCATCCGCTGGCCATCTGACGCCCGTTGCTCACCACAAACGTTGCAGCCGCCGGGCGGGCGCGCTAGCGTCGGCAGTACACCCACCTGGAGCGCACGCATGACCGTCTCCCGCCGAAAATTTGTCGCCTCGTCCGCGGCCCTGGCCGCCGCCGGCAGCCTGCCCGGCGTGGGCCGTGCGGCGTCCGCGCTGGATGCCGATGTCATCGTCATCGGCGCAGGTCTCTCGGGCCTTGAAACCGCGCTGACGCTCGAGGAAAACGGCCTCAAGGTCATCGTCATCGAAGGCCGGCAGCGGGTCGGCGGGCGCGTCTACACGCTGAAGCAGATCCCCGGACACCCGGAAGCCGGCGGCAACACGATTGCCGCGGCCTATGGCCGCATGATCGCAGCCGGGCAGAAATACGGCGTTGAAGTCGTGAACCTCACTGAGCGCCTGTTCAGCAATCGCGAGACCCAGGGCCTCTATATCGACGGCAAGCACGTGCCACTCAAGGACTGGCCCAGTCACCCGAACAATCCGTTCGCCGAGGCACAGCGTGCACTACCGCCCTGGGCCTGGGGCGATGCCGTGCTGCGCAAGAATTTCCCGTTCAAGGACATCGAGAACTGGACCGACCCGAAACATGCCGAGTGGGACATTTCGGTTTATGACTTCCTGAAGCGCCAGGGCGCGAGCGACGCGCAGATCAAGCTCGGCTACGACGCTAACATCGCCTACGGCATCACCTCGCGCGATGTTTCGCTGCTGACAGTGATGTTCGCCGAGTACTGGCAGCAGGTGAATCGCGGCGCGCTGTCGGCATTCTCGCGCAGCGCGGGCGGACCGAGCGCGCCCGGCGCTCCGCCGGCAGGCCCTCCGGCACCGCCGAGCGGTCCGCCGCCACTGGTGGTCGGCATGTTCAAGGGTGGCAATCAGAATCTGACGATTGCGATGGCTAACAAGCTTTCCGGACGCCTGATGATGGGCACGCGTGTGACCGGCATCGATGTCTCGGGTGATGGCGCCGTCGTGCAAATCGCCGACGGCAAGCGCCTGCGCGCCAAGGCCGTGGTGTCGTCAATGCCGTATACGACGCTGCGCAAGGTGCGCATCAACCCTGCGCCGCCGTCGGCCCAGAAAACCGCGATCGCAACGTTAGGTACGATTCCGATCACGCAGTTTCATATCGTCGCGAAGAAGCCCTTCTGGAAGGACGACGGTCTCAGCGCCTCGATGTGGACCGACGGCCCGATGGGCATGTGCCTTGCGCAACGCTTCGGTGAAGTCGACGAAATCACCAGCCTTGCTGTCTGGTGTCGCGGCCAGGCAGCCATCGACATCGACAAGCTCGGTCTCGAGGGCGGCAAGAAGAAGATCGTCGCGGAATTCGAGAAGATGCGGCCCGCAGCCAAAGGTTTGTTAGACGTGATGGCGGTGCAGTCCTGGGGCGCCGATCCTTTCTCGCTCGGCGACTGGGCGATTTTCCAACCTGGCCAGGTCACTGCCTTCGTGCATGAAATGGCCAAGCCGCACAAGCAGCTTTATTTTTGCGGCGAGCACACCTCGATCGGCAGCCGCGGCATGGAAGGCGCGCTCGAGTCCGCCGAGCGCGTCTCGCTCGAGGTACTCGAAAAACTCGCCTGACCTGGCAGCAAGCGGCCAGGCAATGGCGTCAGCCTTGACGCTTCGACCCGGCGCTGCGCAGGCGCGCGTGGATCCGGGCGGCGCGGGATCTCAGTGCCGGCCGGTCGGACTGCTTGAAATTCCTCAGCAGGCGCCTGACAACTAACGTCATGCCAGGATCGTTTTCGGCGAAGCGCGCCAGGCTGTCCAGCGACCACGCCTTGACGAAGAGCTGCGGATCGTTGATGTATCGACGCAGGATCCGCAGCACTTGCGGACGCTCGTCGGGAGTCCACCGCAGCAGTGGCAGCGTTCTCGCAATCTGCAGCCGAATCTCCCGGGATTCATGATCGGCCAGCGGCCCGATAAACAGCCTCCGATAACGCTGTATCCACGCCGGGCGCTCATGCGCCAGCTTTTCCAGCAAGTCCGCGGCACGCATCACCACGAGCCAGTCGCGATCGCCGACGAGCTTCACGAGTTCCGCGACACGACTGCGGTCCGCTCGCAGCAATTTCAGTGCGGCGTTTGACCGGGCAATGGAACGGCGATCGCCGCCAGTCAACAACTCACGGAGCGAACGCGAGTCGGTGGATGCCGGTGGATCCCGGCGTTTCGGGCGGCGCGGAGCTGGCGGCGGTAAGGACTTCATCATCCTGCCCAAGTTACTATCGCGCTCCCGGAATCTGCAACATAGTAGTTGTCCCGCAAATGGAGTCTGCTCGATGAATATCCAATCCTTATGGGAACACCACGGCCAGAAGCGGCCGGACTTTGCCATTGCGCCCGGGCCCGGGCAGGAGTCGGTCTGGGACTATCCCCGGCCGCCGCGTATCGTGCCGGACTCACGCCATGTCGAGGTGCGGTCGGGCGACGTGCGGATTGCCAGTACCGTTGCAGCATTCAGAGTTCTGGAAACTGCGAGTGCGCCGACGTTCTATATTCCAGTCGCTGATGTCGACCTGGCCAGGCTCGTTCGCGTCGCAGGCGCCTCGGTGTGCGAATGGAAGGGACTGGCCGGTTACTGGGCGCTCGCTGGCGACAAGTCGCGCCGCGCGGTGGGTTGGAGCTATGAAAAGCCTCTGCCGGAGTTTGCGATGTTAGCCGGCGCGCTTTCTTTTTACCCGGCGCTGGTTGAATGTACCGTCGACGGTGAACGTGTGCGACCTCAACCGGGTGGTTTTTACGGCGGCTGGGTCACGGATGAAATTGTCGGTCCCGTCAAAGGCGGACCACAAACGGGACATTGGTAGCTGACGCCATTCATTGCGCTAGCCGCGGACCGCGACTCACGCTAACACCGTCTGTTGTACTTCGCGACGCATGACCAGGTCACGTTGGGGATCTTCACCCAGCCTGAAGATGTGCTCGCCCACGACGTCGAACTCCCATTTTCGATAGAAGGCCACGGCCCTTGGGTTTCGTTCCCACACGCCGAGCCATAGCGACGCCGCTCCGGCGGCCTCGGCCCGGGCAAGAACCTGCGCCATGAGTTGCTGAGCCAGGCCGGACCCATGGTACGAGGCATCCACGTAGAACCTCTGGATCTCGAGCGGTCGCTCGCCGGAGATCATCGGCGATGTTGCATCGTGCCGCAGCTGCACGTACGCGACCATTCTGCCGTCGGCTTCGGCGATCCAAGTCTCGCGACCGGAGTCACGAATCTCTGCGAGTTGCCGCGCTTGGCTGTAGTGCGCCGCGCAATGCAGCCGCATGTTTGCGGTGGTATTCAACTTTGAAAATGCAGCCCTGAAGGTACTTTCGGCGAGCACCGAAAGCTCCAGCGCGTCATCTTCCTCTGCTCGTCGAATCCGAATCGCAGCCGCCATCAATCTGCTCCGCTCTCAAAAACTCCTGGATGCAGCCGAGACCCTGGCAGTGGAGTTTCAGCTAACAGACCTGGGCAGCCTAGTCGTGCGGCGACCCGAGACCGTGCCACTTGTAGGTCTGGTAGGGCTCCAGCTTGCCGAGCTCGGGTTGCACGGGCGCCTTGCCGCGCCAGCGGATCAGCCAGACAAAGCCGAGGAAGGCGATGCTCATCCAGCAGAACTCGTGCATGCCCCAGTTCGCGACGCCGTAGCGCGCGAGCTGCTCGACGGCAATGAAGCCAACTGTTAGCACAACACCAGTGGCCAGCGCGAACAGTTTCCAGACCAGGGACTTGCCGGGCTGCGGCCCGATCGCGAGGCGCCAGTAGCAGAACAAAAAGAAAACCGCATAGAGCCTGATCAACAAAGGCCCCGGCGAGGGCGGTGAACCCGCGGGCGCGGTGCCCGAAAAATAATGGTTGACCCAGAACGCGCCCGCCGCGAGAAAGATGATCATCGCGTAGCGCCATTCGCGCAGCGGCGTCTTGAGCCAGCCTTGCCAGATCCAGATCAGGAGCGCGTAGGCGATCCAGGTGCCAAAGATCAGCTCGTAAAAGGCGGTGACACCCTGCCAACTGGGGTCGATTTGCGGCATCCATGCGGACATTCAGAGGCTCCCTTGTTCCGAGGGCGGCATTTTGCCGGTATTCTGCGTTGATGCACAACGCCATGATTACCGGCTGGGGGAAGTGCCTGCCGCCCGCGGTGCTCAGCAACGCGGACCTCGCAACCTTCCTGCCCACCGACGATGAGTGGATCAAGACTCGCACCGGCATATCCGAGCGCCGGGTGTCGCATGTGAATCTCGGTGAATTGACCTATGTCGCGTCGATGCGCGCCCTGGCGGCCGCCGGGCTCAAGGGCTCGGACATCGACATGATCGTCTTTGGCAGCTGCAGCTACGACGACCAGGTGCCGAACATGGCTTCGGGCCTGCAGCATCGCATCGGCGCCGAGGGCTGCGGCGCCATGGACGTCAACACCGCCTGCACCAGCTTTCTCTATGGCCTGTCCACCGCCAACGCGCTGATCCGCACCGGCGTGGTTCGCAACGCGCTGGTGGTGGGCGCCGAGCTGATCTCTCCTTTCATGAACTGGCATGACCGCAACGTCGCGGTGCTGTTCGGCGATGGCGCAGCCGCCGTGGTCCTGGAGCGTACCGACGAGGACGCCGGTTTGTTAGCCGAGAAGCTCGGCTGTTACGGCGACTCGCGCGAGATCCTGCGCATCCACGGGATGGGCGGCAATTACGCCAACAAGGGTTGGGTGTTAGGCCGCACGGAATGGCAGTTTGAAGGCCAGGAGATATTCAAGAAAGCCGTGGGCGGCATGAGTGCCGCCTGCGCGCATGTACTCGAGACTACTGGCACGGCTCCCGAGCAAGTGGACATCGTGATTCCGCACCAGGCCAATCTGCGCATCATCGACGCAGTAGCGAAGCGCACGCACATGCCGCCGGAGAAGATGTTCATCAACGTGCAGCGCTACGGCAACATGTCCGCGGCGACGGTGCCGGTCGCGCTGTGCGAGGCGCTCGAGCAAGGCCGCATCAAGCCCGGCTCGCTGCTGCTGATGCCGGCTTTCGGCGGCGGGCTGACCTTCTGCGCGCATCTGCTGCGCTGGGGTTCGCGGATCCAGCCGATCGCACAAAGCGATGTGGAGTTGCCGCCGGCGACCGAGTCGGCGCTGACCATCGTCAATCGTTACCGGGCCCTGAAGCCGCCATTGCCGCAGGCCGCCCCCTGAAAGCAAATGGCCCGCCGAAGCGGGCCATTGGCCGACCTGTGCTCTCTAATTACTTGGTTTTGGATTTGGCCTTGGCCTTTTTCGCGGCCTTGGCGGGATCCTTCGGCCGGGACTTGCCGAAAGAACCCTGATAAATCTTGCCGCGACGGCTGCGATGGTCACCCTTACCCATGTTGCTTGGCTCCTGAAAAGAAGGCGCTATTCTGCCGGTCCCGACCCTCGATACTCAAGGCAATTCTATGCTGCGAACCAACTCTTGCCGCGCCGCGCTGTTGCTGGGGGCACTCCTGTTGCTGCCGAATTTCGCCGCGGCCGCGCCCAGTTATCAGTTGACCCGCATGGAACTCGAATCCGTAATGAAGGACCTGAAGGCCTGGCTGCCGGGCGAGTGGAATTCCTTTCCGCAGATCGAGTTGGAGCGCAGCGTGAAGATGCCCGAGGAAGGCGAGCACGAGCACTGGCATCGCACTTTTGCGCTGATCAAGGCGCCGCAGGTCGGCGAGGTCGTGTTCTACGGCCAGATCAACATCGGCGGTCGCGACGGCGCCCTCGTGCCCGGGTCGCAGGTGCTGTATCGCGCGTGGATCGACGAGACGCGCAGCGCCGTGGTCATCAACGGCCAGGGCCCCGCCGAGCCGGAAAAATACGTCGATTTGCACAAGCATCCGGAGCTGTGGGGCCAGGTGAAAATGCGCAATCCCGATGGGGTGCGCTGCGATTTCCTCTGGCGCCGCGACGGCGGGCAGCTCGCCGGTGTGTTAGATGGCAAGGTCGCGGAGTCGCGCAAATACGGTCCCGGTACCTGCAGCTACATTTCGGACCGCACCGGCAAGGAATTTTTCGCCGATGCCGAATGGGTGCTAACACCCGAAGTGCTGTGGCTGTACGACATCAACACCATGGGCGGCCGCATCTTCATCGGCCGCGAGGACCACACGCATGTTAGGTTGTATCGCAGCCGGGATTACACCTGCAGTGTCAGGGACGCTGCCGGCAGCCGCAGACTGGCGGCCTATGACCGCGGATTCTTCGCCGATGTAGCCGCGCGGGACGGCAGCAAGCTGCAGATCCGGCTGCTGCGCGCCGACTACCCGGCCGCGGACCGATATGGCCTGGATGACCGGCTGCGCCTCAGCATCCGCGTGCCCGATGACAACAACGGGGTCGCGACCATCACCGCCGACGCACCCCCGTTAGCACGGCGCATCCGGACCGAAGACCGGGCCCGGGGCATTGGTGTATCCTGCGAACTAAATAGCCGGTAAAACGGTCCATCCTGTCATCTGCGGCGCATGCCCTCCCTGGAGCGCCGTCACGTGGGAGATTCAGGCTTGTATTTCGCAGATTTCGCCCGTCAGGCGCCGCGCGGCGCCGCCTTGTTGCTGGCTTTGGCTTTAGCGGCCTGTGGAGGCAGTGGCTCCGATACCAGCGGCAGTGGTAGCGGTGGCGGAACCACCACCACGCCCACCGTTGTCACCCTGACGGCAGGCGCCACGTCAGTGAATGCGGGTGCGACCACCACGGTCACAGCCGCCCTCACCGGCCCTGGCGCCGCGTCCGGCGTCACCTGGTCACTCACCGGCTCGGGGTCACTGACCAATGCGACCACCACCTCGGTGACCTATGTGGCCCCGGGCAGCTTCCCGGGCAGCGAGACCATTGCGGTCACTGCCCAATCCATAGCCGACGCCACGGCCGGCGCCAACAGCCTGATCGTCGTCAACGGCACACCGCAACTGCTGACGCCAACGGTCTATCCCCTGAACCAGAATGTCGCCTACGGCGCGCAGTTCGTGGTGGCGGGCGGCACAGCGCCGTTCACCTGGGCGATAGCTTCCGGATCCCTGCCGACCGGACTCGCGCTCGGCACCAGCACCGTCAACAACAACACCATCACCGGCACGCCGACTGCGCAGGGTTCGTCGACCTTCACCCTCACCGCCACCGACAGCCTCGGGCGGGTTGTCAGCGCCAATATCACGCTGCGCGTGCGCGAACAGACCGCCTGCCTGCTCGAGGGCAACTATGCGTTTGTCTTCGCCGGCTTTCGCGGCGCTGACTTCATCGCGCGCGGCGGCAATTTCAGTTTCGGGACTGACGGCAAGATCACCGGCACCGAGGACTTTGCCGACGTCGCCGCGACGACGCTCGCGGGCAGCCTGAGCGCCGGAACCTGCAGGACCACCTCGCAGAACTATGGCGTCAACGAAGTCGCCAGCACCGCGGGCAACGCCAGTTATGCCTACGCGGCCGTCAATAACCTGACCACCGCCTTCTTCCACGAGTCGGACAACAGCAGTGCACGCGGCTCGGGCGAGCTAACAAGCGTCGCCGCGCCACTCGCCGCGGCGCCCAGCGGCTCGTTCGCGTTTGGCCTCTATGGCGCCGATACCACCGGCGCCGGACTCGCGGTCGTGGGCCGCGCCGCGCTCGATGCCAGTGGCAATATCACCGCCGGCCGCGTCGACGTCGCGGGCCCGGGCGCGCAAACCGCGGCGGCGCTCACCGGTAATTTCGCCGCACCCGGCACCGGCAATCGCGGCACCGCAACGCTGACCTTCGCCGGGCGCACGCTGACGGTCTATTACTACCCGGTCAGTGCCAATCGCTTCTATGCGCTGTCCGCGGCAGCTAACGCGCCGCGCCTGGCAGGATTTGTGACGCGCCAGACTGGCGTCGGCGCAACCACGAGCGCGGCGTTTGCACAGGCCGGGATACTGAGTGCCTGGGGCGCGCCCCTCGGCGCTGAGCAGATCACCGCGCTGGGACGCATGGCGCTCGCCGGTGCCAGCACCGTGAATCTCGTGCTGGACACTGCGCGCAAAGGCGACGCGCCGCGCACCGACACCTACTCCAACATGACCGCCAGCGTCGAGGCCGACGGTCGCGCGGTGGTGACGTCGACCGATGCGTCGCGCCGCTTCGTAATCTATTTCGATGGTGTGGCCAACGGCTACGTCGCCGAGACCACCGGCGTCGCCAAGTTCGGTCTGCTGGAAGCCCAGGCGGCCGGCCCCTACCAGGCGTTGCAGAACGGCACGTTTGTATCCTCGACGCAGTTCGGCAATCGCACCGCGACACTTTTGTTAGCACCGGCGCTGACCCTGAATGGCGGGCTGCTTTCCGGACCGGTAACCGGCAGCTACTCGTTCGACACAGCGACCGGGCGCGGTGCAGGCCAGACGAACATCGACTACTACGGCGGCACCGGCGTGGTGCTCTATATCGTGAACGCCGACCGGCTGCGGATCATGGGCGGCGGCCAGCGTGGACTTACGCCGGTCGGCAGCGCGATTTCCATCGCGCAACGCTAGGCAGCGGCGGCGCGGCGCGCGGCACCGATAGCCTTTTCGGCCCAGGCTTTCATGCTGTCGGCATCGTCAAACACCTCGGGCGGCGCTTCGTAATAGTTGAGCGATGCCGTAACACCGCGCCGGGGATAGGTAAATGGAGCCAGGTTGCGCGCCAGGAAATCCGCGCGGCTTTCGGCATCGGCCTTGAGATACAGGCGATCGTCGGCAATCAGCGCGAAGAACAGTTCATGCTGATAGATGCCGAAGCCGCCGAACATCCGATTGCTGCGCAGGCCACGCAGCTGCGACATCTGCTCGAGCACAAAATCCAGAAACTCCCGGCTGCTCATGTCCTTGCGCGGATTGCCATCAGCTGGCGCGCGCGAGCTGCACGGCCAGCGTGATCCACATCGCGAACAGCGCAGCCATGCCGAGTACGAAGGCATTGAAGCGGTGCATGACCTTGTTGTAGGTGACATGGATGAAACTGTGGATCACTCTTGTTAGCACAAAGAGCCAGGCGAGCGATAACTGCAGCGTCGTGACGTTGCCGGTCAGGAACAGGACCGGGCAGATCGCATAAAAAAGCACCGGGATTTCGAACAGGTTGCGGAAGTTGTCGGAACCCTGGGTGTTGTGCAGCTGCTTTTCCGCTTCCTGCCGCGTTGCGAGCAGTTGCGGGCGCACACGTCGTTCCCGCATCTCCGCGACACGCGTCGTATACATGCGAATTGCGACGACCAGGGTCAGCCCGGCCATGACGATCATCGGCCAGAAAATGAGTATTGGTTTCATACGGTAGCTACCTCCCCGGCGATTGTAGGCCAGAACAGCCGGTGCGCCCATTGATTGAATCGCGCTATGCTGATGCGCATGCGCATACCTCAATATCTTCCGCAAGTCCGCCCTGCGGCACAGCTGCTGGGCCTTTTGATGATCGTCAGCGCCGCTCAGGCAGGCAGTCCTGCTACCGACCTGTTCTGGGAACAGAGCGATCCGGTGTCAGACCTGGAAAAGCCGCTGCGCTGACATGCGCGCGATGGTGCTAACGCGGCCGGGACTTGCGCTGCAGTCCTGCACCCGGCCCGATCCGCAGCCGGCCGACCACCAGGTTCTGATCAAGGTGCATGTCTGCGGTGTCTGCCGCACGGACCTGCACATTGTCGATGGCGAATTGATCGGCGGAACCAGGCCGATCGTGCCGGGTCACGAGATCGTTGGCACCATCATAGAGCGGGGCAAATCAGCGGACCGCTGGCCGGTCGGCACGCGTGTTGGCGTGCCGTGGCTGGCTGCGGTTTGCGGCCATTGCTCGTTCTGCCGCACTGGCCAGGAAAACCTGTGTGAGCAGGCGCGCTACACAGGTTACGACATCGATGGCGGTTACGCCGACATGGTGCTGGCCGATCCGGATTTCTGCGTGCAGATTCCGGACAGTTACTCCGATGCTAACGCCGCGCCGCTGCTGTGCGCAGGGATCATCGGCTACCGGGCACTGCGTATGTCTGGCGATCCACGCCGGCTGGGAATCTATGGGCTTGGGGCAGCCGGCCATATCGTGACTCAAGTGGCGAAATATGAAGGCCGCGATGTCTTCGCGTTCACACGGCCACTGGACCACGCGGCGCAGGCGCTGGCGCGCCAATGCGGCGCTGTCTGGGCGGGCGATTCCACGACCTTCTGCCCGGAACCGCTCGACGCCGCAATCATCTTTGCACCTGTTGGCGAACTCATTCCGCTGGCGCTGCGCGCGGTGCGCAAGGGCGGCGGCGTAGTCTGCGCCGGCATACACATGAGCGACGTGCCCAGTTTTCCGTATCAGCTCCTGTGGGGCGAACGGGTCCTGCGCTCAGTCGCCAACCTGACACGCAACGACGGCGCCGAGTTCATGAAACTGGCGGCACAAATGACCATCTTTACGATGGTGCACGAACATCGGCTGGAACAAGCGAACGAGGCGCTTGCCGCGTTGCGCAGTGGCGCCGTGACCGGCGCCGCCGTATTACGGCCGCAATAACCAGCGCACCCGCGTGGCGTCAGACCGCGGGAAAGGCGGCTTCCAGGATTTTCTCGGAGTCGGCGTGCACCAAGTCGCGCGGTAATTCCCGGCTCACCATGTGACGAGTCTGCTCGGTCAGCTGGTGTCGCAGCAGGCCCAGAAAATGCGGCTCGGCCAGCAGGATGAAGTCATTGACACCACCCGTCTGGCGCAAGTGATCGAGCCGGCGCGACAGGAACCTGGCAAAACGCATGACTTCGCCGGCATGAGGATCGTAGTCACTGCCGGTGTCGTGCGGCGTGGTAGCTGTTAGCTCACTCTGGCCCGCACGGCCACGTGGCGGATTATGAGGTTTGTTGTCCGCCCCTTCGCCGTGCTCTGTTGCCACAGCATGCAGCGACGGTCGCTCCACAGCCTCCGTCTCGACCACATGCCTGGCCCTCGCCGGACCACTGACGCGCAGCAGCCTGGCCTGACCTCCATCAGCGACTACGATATAACTGAACATGTCCCTCACTCCTCAGTCCCTGCATTCAAAGGCTAACGACGTGGAGTACGCGCGCCTATCCGGATATGCCGCAATCCGCGATATGAGCCTGCAGTTGCGTTAAAACGTCATGCAGCACCGAGGCCCGCTCGGTGTGCGCATCAATGACCGCCAGGTGCTCATCCTCGACGACGGGTTCCATCTGCTGCCGTTGCCAATCCAGCACCTCGACATTCGCCTCGGAAGGATCAAGGCCCATTGATGCTCGCGTCTCAATTCGCGCCTTCAGCATCGCTCCCGGCGCCTGGCAGGCAACGGTGACGATCCGAACCCCCAGTTCGGACGCTAATCTAACAAATTGTTGCCGCGCGGAACGCTGCAGGAAACTTGCGTCGACGATAGCCATGCGTGCGCCATTCAATGCGTGGCGGGCGCACTGATCGAGCCGCTGGTAGACACGTTCGGTCTGGTCGGCGGCATAGAGCTCGCTCGCGATGCCGGAGTGGCTGGGCTCGAGTTTCTGCAGGCCCACAAGACGTTTGCGCTCCACGTCCGAGCGAATATGGATCGCAGGCAGTTCACGCGCCAGGCGCTCGGCCAGCCAGCTTTTGCCCGAACCGGACAGTCCGTGCATCAGGATGAGAAGCGGCCGCTTTCGCTGCAATCGCGCGGCGGCAATAGCGACAAAAACATGTTGCCGGTTCATGGCCGCATTTCTCCCGCGACCGTCTGCGCGTGCGGCGGCCAGTGCACCGACCTTGGCGCGCACCAGTGCGTAGTGGGCTTCGTAGAGATTCAGGCATTCGCAGGCCTGGTAGTCTCCGGTAGCCATGAGCCAGGCGTTGACGAACGCGCTGGCGAGCGTGGCACGCCCGTAGGCACAGAGATCCATCGTCAGAAAGGCGACTTCCTGGGCGATATCGATGCGGCGGAATTCCTCGTTGAACTCCAGGCAATCAAACGCCAGCAACCGGCCGTCGATGCGCGCTACGTTGCTCGCATGCAGATCGCCATGGCACTCGCGGACAAAACCCCGTTCATCGCGAGTGACCAGGAGCTCCTGCAGACGTTGTAGTTCGTCACGCAGCCACCAGGCGCACTGCCTGACAGATTCGCGGCCTGCATTATCCTGTGTCGCCTCCAGGCACTCGCGGGCGTTGTCCAGCAGAATGCCCCGGGTCCTGCCGGGCTCAAGATTGCTCGGCATGCGTGGCAGCGAGGCATGGCTTGCCGCCAGAGAATTGCCAAAAGCCACGATCTCCTCGATCGTCACGTGGCCGTTTTCCAGCAGGATGCCAAGCTCACAGGTCGGGTCGAACTGACGCATGCGAACCGCAAATTCCAGCGCCTCACCGGCGCCATTCATCTGCAGCTTGGTTCCGCGACGGACGATCGGACAGACATCGATATACAGCTGCGGAGCAAAGCGCTGGTTGAGCCGCAGCTCCTCGCGGCAAAAGAACTCGCGTTGCGCCAGCGTCGTGAAGTCCAGGAATGAAAACTTCACGGGGCGTTTTATCTTGTACGCATACTCGCCCGTCAGGATGACCCAGGAAATATGGGTCTCGATGACGCGGATTGCCGATGTCGGGTGCGGGTAGGTCTCGGCATCCAGGAGACCGGCCAGTTGCGTTGGCAGGTTGACCTTCATGTCATTCATTTAACCTTATTATGCGCGACGCATTCACATTGCGCGTTCCCGGGTCGATACCGTAGTTTCCACGATTGCCGGATGCCTCCCGGACGATTAGGTTTTCAGAACGTTGAGATAGTGACCGCACGAATGGCGAAGAAAATCCTGATTCCTGTCGATGGATCCGAGACCGCGATGCGGGCGCTGGACTATGCGGTCGACCGGTTGTCGACCGAGCCCACCGCTGCGGTACTGCTGTTGACGGTGCATCCACCAGTACATGTGTACGGTGAAGTGCGCATGTATGTTAATGACGATAAGGCCGCGCAGGTCGTTGCGCAGCATGACCGCAAGATCCTCGATCCCGCAGTCGAAAAACTGCACAAACGTAATGTTGTTTTTACCACGGAAGCAGCGGAAGGCGACGCTGCGGAGATGATCATCGAGCGCGCGATCAAGACCGGCTGCACCGAGATCATCATGGGCGTGCGCGGCATGTGCCGTTTCGGCGGGCTCGCGCTCGGCTCGGTCGCCAATAAGGTCATCCATCACGCGAGTATTCCAGTGACCCTGGTCAAATAGGCCGGGTATGTCTGGATCCAAAATCCTGGGTGTTGTCGCGGTTCTCCTGGTGGTGGGGTTAGCCGTCAGTTTCTTCGTGACTAACACACCATCGGCCGTCGATCAGGTCGGCGCGGCGCTGACGCCCGGACGCGTGGTGCTGACCGACGACAAGGTCATCCCATTGCACACCAGTGAAAACCTCGAACGCATCCGGGTTTGCGTCAAGTCCGAAGCTAGCGCGGTTGCGGCGAAAGTGAATTTCGACGGCCAGTCGCTGATCGTGGAGCCGCGGGAATGCCACGACTTCTCCGCCCGCCTGCTGAGCGTGACGCCCGCAAGGCCACTCAAGGGTGATGAGCATGCGGTCGTCACGCACGTCGATTTGAACTGATTCACAGCGCCGCAGACGGCGCACGGCGGAAATAATATGAAGCCGGTTCTGCTTGTTATCGGTTTCCTGTTGCTGGCCACCGCGGCAATCGTGACGGCGGTCGTCGAAAGCGAGGGCGACTACAAATATGAAGTACTCGGCGGCGCTGGTCCCGCCAGGGCCCTGATCCTGTATCACCCGAGCCGCGATGCACATTTCAGCGATGAGTTGTCTCTGGCGCTCGCCAGGGGTCTGGTCAGTGCCGGCTTGGCGGTGGAACGCGCCACGCTGACCGGCGCCACACCGGATGCGCTCAGCAACTACAAGCTGGTCGCGGTCGTCAGCAACACCTACTGGTGGACGCCGGATCGTCCGACGCTGCGGTACCTGGCGCGAACTCGATTGGATGGCATAGCGGCGCTCGGCATCATCGGCGGAGCCGGCTCCACCGGGCGCTCGCAAAGGCTGCTCGATGAGGCGCTGCGCAAGTCCGGAGCCCGTGTGATCAGCACGCGTTCGTTCTGGATTTTCCGGCCTAACGAAGAGACGGATAGCGGCGAACCGAATCGCCAGGTCGCGATGCGCCTCGCGGAAAAACTGGGTCGCGACACGGCTCAGCAGCTCAATTGACCGTCAGCGTTCCGTCGTCGACGTCTTTCAACATCCGCCGCATGATCTTGCCCGAAGATGTCGTGGGCACCGACGAGACAAACTGCAGCGCGCGCGGGACCTTGTAGGCCGCCAGTTGCGCGCGGCAATGGGCCACGAGGTCGGCTCGTGACACCTCGGCGCCCGGCTTCAGGATTACGTAGGCCTTGGCCAGTTCACCCTTCGCTTCGTCCGGCACGCTGCCGACCGCCGCGAGCGCCACCGCCGGGTGCATGCACAGCACGCGTTCAATTTCAGCGGGATAGACGTTGAATCCGGCCGTGATGATCATGTCCTTCTTGCGATCGACGATCGTCGCATAGCCATCTTCGTCCATCGTTGCAATGTCGCCCGTGTGCAACCAGCCATCGGGCCGGATGGTCTCGGCCGTGCCTTTCGGATTGTTGTAGTAGCCCTGCATCACCATCGGGCCGCGAAACATCAGCTCGCCGCGTTCGCCCAGCGGCATTTCCCTGTTGGCGTCATCCACGTCCACAATACGGAACGCGTTGCCGGGATACGGAATGCCGATGGTTCCAGACTTGTTAGGTCCATACGCTGGATTCGCCGTCGCGGCACCGGCCAGCTCGGTCATGCCCCAGACTTCGTAGACCGCACAACCGGTGCGCGCCGTGAATTCCTGCGCCTTGGCCGCCGGCAAGGTTTGACCGCCTCCCCAGCAGCGGGACAGGCTCGAAAGATCGTACTTGTCGAAGTCCGGATGTGCGAGCAGGTAGTAGTAGGCCGTCGGTACGCCGTCCATGATCGTGACACGATGCCGCTGGATGGCACTGAGGACGGCGATTTCGTTGAAGCGCGGAACAACGATCAGCATCGAGCCAACCATCATCGCGGCATTGAACACACAGCTGCCATACACATGCGGCAGTGGCAGCGCGTTGATGAGCCGATCCTCCGAGGTACGCACCGACATCAGCGCAGTGCCTACGGCTGCCCCGATCACGGATCGCTGACTCTGCATGGCGCCTTTCGGGCGTCCGGTCGTGCCCGACGTATAACAAATGGCGGCGAGGTCCGCGGGCTGGCGCCGCGGCGCGGTAAATTCCGCGCTGGCGCCCTGCAGCCAGTCATTCAACATCCTGGCCCCCGCGACCGGCGCTTCGCCCCAGAACACCAGGTCTGTCAGGTTGCCGACGCCCTTCAGGGGCAGCAGGGTCTCGGCTTTGTCCGCCGCGGCCAGCACCGCGCGGGAACCCGCGTCGGTCACCGTAAATCGCACTTCATCCGCCGTGAGCATGGTGTTAAGCGGGTTCACGACCGCGCCGGCTTTCACAATGCCGTAGTAGCTGACAAGCCACTCCCAGCTGTTAGCACCGAACAGGCTCACGCGGTCGCCCGGCTGAATGCCCGTGGCGGCCAGGCCGTTGGCAACGCGGTTGGACATCGCATCCAGTTCGCGAAACGAGAACTGCCGTTCTTCGACGATCAACGCAACGCGGTCTTTATGCTTGCGCGCGGCTTGCGGCAGAATTTCTGCGAGTGTTGTCACCATGGCAAGTGGATCTCTTATCGCGTGGCGCCTGGTGCCGGCGGCGGACCTTTCGGAAATGGCGTCTCGGGAATGCTGTTCGTGTTCTGGAAGCTCGCGATCAGCCATTGACCGTTAGCTTTGCGCAGCACCTGCAACTGGATACCCTCGCGCGGCGGCGTCGGCGCTCCGGGCGGCACCTTGGCTCCATCCATCGTCCAGCGCACATGCACGATGGCCGTCGTCCGATCGGGAAAACGCGAGTGCACGTCGGTGATCGTGAGCTTGCTGTCGCGGAACACCCACGCGAACGCGTCGGAGAGCTTGCTTTGAATCTCCGCACGCCCCCGCCACCACCAGCCCAGCACGTTGACGACATCGCCGTCCGGCGCGAACAGGTTTGCGTACGCTGTCGCGTCATGCGCGTTCCAGGCGGCCGCCTGTCGCGCTTGCAGCGCCCGAATCGCGGCCTCGTCCGCCTCCGAGGCGGAAGCTTGTGCAACCACTAACATCGCCAGCACCATGCCAGACGCAGCACGTTTCGTATGCCAGTTCATCGTATTGCTCCTCTACTCCAGCGGGATGCGAGACTTGTTCTCCGCCAGCCATTTCCTGAAGGTCTGCAGCGACGGATTCAGCGCGCGGGAAAGGTCCACGCTGCGCGCACTGCAAAACATCTCCGCGAAATCGCGATTGAACTGGAACATGTTGCCGAGGTCATCGGCGCCCGGAAAGCCGAAGCTTCGATACATCTCCGGAGTCACCGCGTTGTAGTGCACGTCCTGCCCTAACGCCTGGGACAGGGCATCGGCCATCTGGTTGCCGGTCAGGTGCTCGCCGGCGATGCCGACGCTCTTGCCGATGTACTCCGAACCCTTCCTGAAGATGCCGTATGCACACCGGCCAATGTCCTCAGCAGCCATGCCCGGCAATTTCTTGTCGCCCATCGGCAATGTGAAGGCAAGCTTGCCGTCCGGGCCCTTCTTCGGCCCCATGCCGAAGCCGATCAGGTTGTCCCAGTAGAACGACGTGTACAGGAACGTCGTGGGTACGCCCATCTCGGTGAAGAATTTGTTAGATTCGCCTTTGGCGTCGAAGTGCGGAACCTTGTACTTGCCCATCAACGTCGGCATGCGGTTGTCCGACAGCGGGATCCACTGGCGCGAGTCTTCGAGTGTCGACCAGATGACATGCTTGAGGCCCGCGGCCTTCGCCGCGGCAGCCATGGTGCGAATTTCCGCCTGCTCTTTCTCGGGCGAAAAATGCTCCCAAAAAAACGTTACGAAGTAGGCGCCGTAGGCGCCCTTCAGCGCCGCCGCCAGGCTTGCCTGGTCGTCGATGTCAGCAGCGACGACCTCAGCGCCCGCCCTGGCAAGTGCCTGGGCCTTTTCAGAACTGGCGTTTCTGGTAATGGCGCGCGCTATGAACCCGCCGTTCGGATCGGCCAGGATTGCGCGCACCAGCCCGCCGCCCTGCGCCCCCGTGGCGCCTACGACTGCGATGATTTTCTTGTCGACCATGATGATTCTCTCTTCGAAAAAACTGTTATGTAACGGATTTTACAGGAGTCGTCGCTGCGTCGCCGACGACCGTCGTCCATGCGCGCACGTGCCAGCGCGTAACAAGACCGGCCCTGACATACGGATCCGCCTGCGCAAAGGCACGGGCCGCGGCGTCAGTCGGTCCCTGGAACAGCAGCACCGCGCCATCCGCCGGATCAGCCAGCGCGCCCGCCAGGACCAGCTCACCGCGTTCCTTGGCGGCCCACGCCAACTTGATATGTTCCGGGCGGTATTGCGCGCGATCCTGCAGGTAATTCGGCGCGTAATCATAGAACAACAGGAAATGCACGAGTCCTCCAGATCCTAACGGCACCCTATCCGCGCGGGCACCTCTTGAGCGGCACCGCATTCAACGGATACCGCTTCGCGAGGTTGAGTTTCGAAATGCGGGCGTTGTACGCCCTGAGCTGTGCGTTAGATGCGCCCGGCATGACGGGCGCGAAATCGACTTGGGCAACGCCCTTCTTTTCCCCGACATTGAAGGTTGCAGTCAATGGCTGCTGGCCGGTGAATTCGGTGATCAGCACGGCCATGATGCCGCTGTAGTCGGGGGCGAAGTATCCGGGGCCGGCCATTTCGATGCCACCGAGCGCTTCGCGGTCGTTGCCATTGACCAGCGTTAACCGATCAGCGGTGATCAATACGGCAACTGGCGACGTACAGGCCGCCTTGGCGGGCACCCACTTCCCCTGGAAACCCGCGGGAACCAAATTCTCGGCCGCGGCGCCGGAGGCGCCGGTGATTGCGGCAATTGCCAGCAGAACTCGTATCGCGAATATTCGCAAGTTGGGAATCTTCATGGCACACCTCACGCGTTACCGACATTGACTGCGCCCTCGAGGGCGCGGCAACGAACCAAGGATGAATTCCAGTAGGTCCCTGCGGCTCATTGCTGAGCCACAGGGAGTTTCGGTCTACTCTGCGGTAGTCGGGCTGATGACGTTGCGAACCTGGGAAACCTTGTTCGCCGGGAATCCGCCCTTCTGTGCATGCTCACGCACCGCCGCTTCGTTGGGCGCGATGTAGACGCAGTAGACCTTGTCGTCCGTGACAAAGCTCTCGACCCATTGGATCTTCGGCCCCATTCCCTGCAACACTCCACAGGATTTCTGGGAGATGCCCTGCAGCTCAGCGGCTGTTAGCTTTCCGGCACCCGGGATCTCTCGTTCAATGACGTATCTGGGCATGGTCAGCATCCTTCTTGTTGTTGGGGAGCGCCAGCCTAAGCCAACCGCCGGTCACGTACAACTGGTTGATCCGCGACACCGCAGGCCACACCTGCTACGGGGTCTTTTCCGGGCGCGTCCCAGCGCTCGATCAGCGTCGCTGCAGCCGTCTGTCACTCGCCCGTCGTATCGGCAATGTGTTTTTGCGTCATCGCGCGGATGACCCGCTGCTCGATGCAAATGACCAGATGTCCTCCGCGCTCGAAGCGAACCAGTTTTGCGCCCGGGATATGGGCCTCGGCGTACTCGGCATTGCGGTAGAGCTGCAGCCCATCGTCGGCGGCATGGAAGATCAAGGTCCGGGCGCGGATCGCGGCGATCCGTTCGTTGGGCATGGCCGCCTGGTTGTCGAAAACGGTACCGGCTGAGCGCGGCGCGACCGGATTCATGAAATCGATGATCTGGACAACGAGGTCGCGCTGCAGCGGCGTCAGGCTCGCGATCACTTGTTTGTTAGCTCCCATCAGTTCCATCAACTGCGTTTTGAATACGCGGGAGATTGTCCAGTACAAAAAGTCATGCTGAAAAATTGTCTTCAGCATGTCGCCCTTCTGATTCGCCTGTGATTGATTCGGGTCGGTCGATGCCGCTACGCCTGTGGAAATGAGCGTCAGTGACGACACGCGCTCAGGATGCAGGGCGGCGAACAGCAAGGCCGACGGTCCGCCGTGGGACAAAGTGACGACCGCGACCTTCCTGATGCCCAGCTTATCGAGAAGATACGCATACGCATGCGCCTGGTCGTCAAACGTAGCGCCGGCACGGAACGTCGAGCGCAAGTACCCAAAGCGCGACGGCGCAATCCAGTGGAATTGCTCGCCGAGCACCGCACGCACCATCAGTTCGCCCTGGTCGTAGCCGCCGCCGCTGCCATGAATCACCAGCACAGGAGGGCCGGAACCGCCCGAGGTGTATTCGATGTCGCCGTAAGGCGATGCGATGACCGTGCCGCTGGCGCGCACGCGCGCATAGGCGCGATTCATGTCCGCGCGATACTCGGCCGCTACCCACACCAGCGCCGCAACAAGCGCTAACGCGATCCAGACCGGCGGCCGTTTGAGCATGGAGCTCAACGCAGCGCCTTGCGTATGACCAGCTTCAGACCGGACCAGGTGTCATCGACCGCGCAAACCTTGATGTCGACCATACCTAACGGCAACGCCAGCTCGCGAATCGTGTCTTCGGTGATCGTCGTCGGCACTTTCGATGACTTCTTCGGCCAGGATACCCAGACGCTCGCGTCGGGCTTCAGCGTTTGGCGAGCTGATTTCAGAAACTTACCAAGCTCGGCTTTATCCGTGAGGAACGCGTGGACCAGATCGGTCGTCGCGCCGAGCGATTTTTCGAACAGAATACCTGCCGGCAAAGGGTCCACGAGTGCGCGGTAATTCCTTGGCGCGGTCAGCAGAAACACGCGATTACCGTCGCGATATCCGAGCTTTTTGGCGAGTGGAGTGCCTGAGTATCCCGCTGGTCGTGTCGCGTTCATCGTCTAAGCGTAAGCGCTTGCAAAGAAACGCGCTTGTTGCCCGGTCCCACACATAAGGTGATTATAGTCTGACAATCATGCCAGACCAGACTGAAGACCAGGCACCCATCCGCGTGGCGCTCGATGATCTAGCGCCGGCAACGCTGCGCGCGGTCATTGAGTCCTTCATCCTGCGCGAAGGCACGGACTATGGCCTGCATGAAAGTTCACTCGACGACAAGGTTACCCAGGTGTTAGCTCAGCTGCGCCGTCGCGAAGCGTACATCGTTTTTGATCCAGACACGGAGTCGGTCAGCGTGGTTCTGGCGCGGGAGATAAAGACCTAGTTGCGCCGTCACACGAGCGGCTCATCGCGGTGTTGGCTGCAGTTGGCGTTTGAAGAATGAGACGACAGCGGCATTCAATGTCTGGTGCCAAAGCTCGCGATTGAAGCCGTCGGGATCTTTGCAGAGTTTCGGCTCCGACTTTTTGAATTCCAGCGAGCACGGTGCCAGATAGGCGAAGTGACCGGCCCCCTTGGCGATGCGGTACTCCGGCGGCCGCGGAAGCGCCGCTCGAACGGCCTCGACATGGTCGAGTGCGACACCGTCGCCGCCCAATTCTGATGCCCACAGTTGCACGGGAACCCGCACCTTGCGTACGCCCGCCGTGTCGAACAGGTCAAGAGGATCAACGACGACGACTGCACGTACACGCGGGTCGGCTTGGGGTCTGATTCGAACGTCGTCTGCATCCAGTTGACGGCACAACGAAAGCACAAATGACCACCACGGTTGGCAGAATCGCGAGGCGCTCGCCGAGGCGCTTGGCGTGGCGCCCGCCAAAGCGAGTGCTGTATAGCCACCTCTAGAGAAGCCGAATACACCGATCGCTCCTGGGTCGAGCTGTTGGCGGTGCGGCCAGTTCGACAGCATGAATGAAATCACCCTGCTAACGTCGCGAGGCCGCGACTCAAAAATTCGCAACTGCTGCGCCGCGCCGTCATCATCGAAGGAATCTCCAGGATGATTCAGGGAAACAACCACGAAGCCCGCATTGGCCAACGCCGAAGCAGTATCGTGGTGGCCGAGATACGAACCGCCTTGTCCATGCGAAATGACGATAAGCGGCAGCGAGTTGCCTGCAATGGCGCAGTTCCTTGTTCCCTGTATCACGTAAGGGCCAAGCGGCACGGTGGCCCCCGCGCCGGCGCACGGACTCCAGACAATTGCGCTTATCTCCGAATCTCCCTTTGACGCGGGCACCTTTAGCGGCTGATAGCCGGCGGCCGGAACGGCTCGCGTCATGCCGAGCAGCAGCAAGAGAAAAACGGCTGCCGCCATTGCCGCAGCGGGTGGCGTGGTCATCATGATCTTCGGGCGCACGCTGGAACGCGCGCTCAAGTCTTGAGGCGCAACCGACCCGTGTAATCGCGCTTGCCGATCGGCAGACCCTTCCACCGCA
>DAIQQI010000080.1:0-10788 GCA_036786925.1 Steroidobacteraceae bacterium | reverse complement strand
CGCGGCGCCCGGCGGCCCGGGTGAACACATACAGATCATCGACGTGCGCGATCTCGCGGCTTTCACGCTGCGCTGCATCGAACAGGAAACCTCCGGCACGTTCAACGTGGTGACCAAACCGAAAACTGTGACGATGGGCCAGGTGCTGGACGAATCCATTCGGGCTGCCTCGCAGCTGGTAAAACCGAAACCCCGCTCGACGGTCAGCTGGATCCCGGCCGCTTTCCTCGCCAGACAAAAAGTCGAGCCCTGGTCCGACATGCCCGCGTGGTTTCCTGAGGAAGGCACCGAGGTTGCGGGCGCCGCGACGCCCATCGACCGCGCGCTCGCAGCCGGCCTGACTCTGCGTCCGCTGGCTAACACGGTGCGCGACACGCTGGCCTGGCATCTGAAGCGGCCCGAGGCGGAGCGCAGGAAACTGAAAGCGGGACTCGATGAGGCGCGGGAACAGGCGCTGCTCAAGGCCTGGCACGAGCGCAGCTAGCCGATGAACGTGCTGGAACTTGGCCAGCACAGCTTCGCGCTGCTGCGCGACGGCCTCGGCGGCGACGCGGATGCGCTCGGCATGTTCTGCGATCTGTTTACCGCCGACGGCGAATTATGGCTGCCGCCGACGCCTAACACGCAGAGCCCGTACCGGGGACCTGAAGCGATCAGAAAGCTGCTGTGCGGCTTCGTTCCGGCGCTCTACCAGGACGGGCTGCAACTGCGCCTCTACCAGTTGCTGACGGGCCCGGACCGCGTGCTGTTCCAGTTCGAAGATCGCGGCAGGAAACGTGACGGCAGCGACTACCAGAACAGCCCGTGCATTGCGCTGCGCTTGCGCGACCAGCAAATCGCCGGGTTCTGGGAATACTGGGGCGGACCGGGATTTTTCCGCGACCAGCTCGATGGCAGCAGCGCGCGCGGCAGCATCGACGCCGATGCGCAGGACACGGCGCGGCAGGCGATGTCACAGTTGATCGCGGGCATGGGTGGCTCGGCAGCGGCCATGGACGCGTTTCTCGCCCTGATGTCGGATGATGTGCGCCTGTGGTTTCCGCCCACAGCTAACACGCGCAGTCCCTACGTCGGCCGGGACGATGCCCGGCGCCTGTTCCGCGATTTCCTGATGACGATGTATCCGCACGGCATGGCGATCGAAATATTCCACGAGACCAGCGGCGGCACGCGCACGGCCTTTGAACTGCAAAGCCGGGGTGTGCGCAGGGATGGCAGCGTCTATGTGAACAGCCCCTGCCTTTGCCTTGATATCAAGGGCGGCAAGATCAATACGCTGTGGGAACACTGGGGCGGCCCGGGCTTTCACCGACCGTTAGCTCAGCCTTAGGCTACCAGGGCAGTTCTTCGCCGTTATACATCCAGTAGCGGCCCGCCTTGGCAAGGTCGAGGCCCGCGATCACCGCGCGCATGCCCGACACGCTGGTCGCCGCATCGATGTCGGCGCGCGGACCGCCCATGTCGGTGCGCACCCAGCCGGGATGGATCGGGATCGCAATGATCTGGTGCTTGCGGCCGAGGTCGATCGCCATCGAATGCATGACGGCATTCAGCGCCGCCTTGGATGCGCGGTACGCATACAGTCCGCCGATCGTATTCTTGGTCATCGATCCAAGAATGCTGGTGAGGCTGACAATTTTCTTCTGCTCGGACTGCGCGACATGCGTGACGAAAGCCTCCGCCATTTTCATCGGCCCGATGGTGTTGATGCGAAAGGTCTGTTCCCAGTCCTTGAAATCGGAAGTGCCAAACTTGCCGAAGCTGATGCCCTGCGCCGCAAAATTTCCGGCGCCCATGGTCCCGGCGCTGTTCAACAGCACATCGATGGGCCGGCCGCGCATTTTCTCCGCCAGCGCGTCGATCGCCGCGTGATCTGTGACGTCGAGCGCGACGATTTCCACCTGCGCGCCCGGTTTGTTAGCCTGGCCCGCGAGCGCACGCAGCTCCGGGCAGCGCTCCGGCGAGCGTGCGCAGGCAATCACCTGCCAGCCGTCGGCCAGATACTGGCGCGCCAGCTCCAGACCCAGACCCCGTCCCGCACCTGTAATCAGAACCGTCGGCATTGCTTGCACTCCTTTCGTTAGAATCTACACTCAAGCAGTAAAACTCGCCATGCCAACCCACTATCAAAAACTGATCATCCACCAGCTGACCGGGAACTTTCGCAGCGCCACCCGGGTGGTCGAGGAATCCTGGCGCGATCCGGGCCCGGGCCAGGTGGTAATTCGCAATGTCTACGCGGGTTGCAATGGCGTTTTCGACACCAACCTGTGCCGCAACAAGATTCTGTACGTCAATTCGACGCCGCCGTTCGACATGGGCATCGAGGCGGCGGGCTATGTCGCGGCCTGCGGTCCGGGTGTCACCCAATTCCGCGAAGGCGATGCGGTCGTCACCACCAAGCTTGGCACCGGCTATCGCGAATACCAGCTCGCCGATATCGACCGTGTGTTAGCTGTCCGGGCGCCGACGCCGGAAGTGGTCGCGCTGGTGCCGACCGGCATTTCGGGCATGGTCGGGCTGGAGCGGATTGGCGAACTGCGCGGTGGCGAAACAGTCGCGGTCTCGGCCGCCGCGGGCGGGCTGGGGCACATCGTCGTGCAGATCGCAAAACTCGCGGGCTGCCATGTGATCGGCCTGACCGGCAGCGACGACAAGGCCGCGCTGCTGAAAACGCTCGGCGTCGATCGCGTCATCAACTACCGCCGCGAGGATCTGCGCCAGGTCCTGGAGCGGGAATATCCGCGCGGCATCGACATCGCCTACGACTCCGTCGGCGGCGAGATTTTCGATGCGTTCCTCGACCACATCGCGATGCGCGGCCGGCTGATCATCAGCGGCCACACCTCGGACTTCGACCAGCCGGTGGAAAGCATCCCGCACCCGCGCATCTACCGGAAGCTGTACTGGAAATCTGCCTCCGTGCGCGGCTTTCAGAACATGGCGTTCAAGGAGTATTTTGCGGATGCCGCCCGGCGCATCCTCGATCTGCATTACAACAACCGGATCAGGGTGCTGGTCGAACCGACGCCTTTTGTCGGATTGGACAAGGCGGCCGATGCGGTTGAGTATCTGCTTTCCGGACGCAACACTGGCAAGGTTGTTGTGCAGGTAGGCAAGCCCTGAGGAGCGCACGATGAAATTCCCGAGAATCTTCCTGTCTTTGTTAGCTGCCGCCGCAGTCGCGACTGTCGGCTGCGCAAGTCCGCAGGCTTCGGTGCGCGACCGCGTGCTGGTGTTGGGCGCAAATGGCCAACTGGGCGCAGCCATCGTGCGGCTGCTGGTGACCAACGGCAGGCCGGTCACTGCCATGGTGCGCGAGAACTCCGATCGCACACGCCTCGCGGGCCTCAAGATCGAATACGTCACCGGTGATGTGACCAATGACGCCGATGTTGCCGCCGCCTTCAAAGGCCGCCGTTATGCCGCGGTCGTCGTCGCACTGCGGGTCAACAACGGCGACATCCATTTCTATGAAAAGGCACTGGCTCCGGTCAGCAAGTACGCGCAGGCCGCCGGCGTGAAACAGATCATCCATCACGGCGCGGTGGGCGCGGGCAAGAACATTGAGCGCATTCCGCATGAAGGCTGGGACCGCATTCCGGGCATTTACGACCGCATGCGCGACCAGGGCGTCGGCGAGGACCTGATCCGCGCCAGCGGTGTGCCCTACACCATCATCCGTAACGCGCGCATCTATCCCGCCGATGCGCCATCCACCGGCAGGGCGCAGCTGACCGAAGACGACAGCGTCGTGTCACCGATGACGCGCGCGGATCTGGCGATATTCACGTTGCGATGCCTCGGCAACAAATCCTGCTACAACAAGACCTATCACGTGAAGGATGACTCACTCGTCTGGCCGCCACCGGGCCGCGACCGGCCCTGAGATTTTGTGCGCGGCCGGCCGCGGCTTACCAGCGCAGCAGTTTCTGACCTAACAACCGCCCCATCGTGAGCGCGGGCTGCAGGCCCATGCCGCCGAGGAAGGCGTTGCCGTTCATCAGTCCGAAACCGCGCACTTCGCCCACCGCGTAGAGATTGCCAATCGCGCGGCCGGCCCTGTCCAGCACGCGGCAGTCCGGATCGGTATCGAGGCCGGCCCAGCCGACCACGGAAATGCCGTGGTGCAGGACCGCGTAGTACGGCCCCTTGCTGCCGAGCCTGAGCGGCAGGTGTTCGCGGCCGAACACGGGATCCCGGCGGCTCAGCACCGCGGCGTTGAACTGCTCGACACTGGCATGCAGGTTGCCGGCATCGATGTCGCAGCGTTCGGCCAGCAAATCAATCGAATCGGCGCTGCGGAACATCGCATGCACATTCCACAGGGGCCGCAGTTCCTCCGGCGCCAGCCCGAAGAAAAACGGCTTGGTCGCGGCATCGACGATGCCCTGATCGTAAACGGCCCAGAACGACATGCGCGGCTGTTTCAGCAACGCGTGTTCGCGCGCATCGACGCTCGGGTCATCCTCGCGCATGAATCGCCGGCCTTCGAGGTTGACGTACAGTTCCCACGGCTGGCGCAGCTGCGGCGTCAGGTTTGTCAGCACCATGTACTGATCGGGGCGTTTGGGATTCTGCATGCCGGCGAAAGTGCAGAGAAACTTGTCGCCGTGCTTCAGCACGCCGCCAGCCGCGAGACCGAGATCGTGGCCGCGGCCCTGGCTGTGCTCGCTGCACCAGCTGTAGAGCGGATAACCGGTGTACTCAAGAAATTTTTCGGGGTTGCGCGCGAACCCGCCGGTCGCCAGCACGATATTGCGGCCCCGCGCCTCGCCGGATTCCGGCCCCGACTGCCAACGCACGCCGACGACAGCTCCGGCTGTATCCCGGACCAGTTCTGTCGCCAGGGTATTCAGCCGCGTGGCCAGCCGGCCCGCGGCTTCCTGGCGCCGATACATCGGCAACAAAGCGTCGTAGATTCCGACCGCGGCGTTAGGTCCGAAATAGGTGCGGGCAATCTGATACGGCTCGTGCGCGAAATACACGATCGGATGGTCGGGCAGCACCGTGTAACCCGCATCTAACAACCAGTGCAGCGTGTCCGCGCAGCCATCGATGACCGGCTTGATCGCGGACTCGTTGACGGTGCCGCGCGAGATGCGCAGCACGTCCGCCAGGTGCCGCGCGGGCGAGTCCTGGATGCCCTTGGCCTGCTGGATGCGTGTGCCCGCTGCGCTGAGCTGGCCGGACGACCAATGCAGCTGGCCACCGAGGTGATCGTTTCCGTCGAGGACCAGCACCCGGCCGCCGCGCTCGGCGGCGCAGATCGCCAGCGGCATGCCACCGCTGCCGGCGCCAATGACAATGACATCCCAGATCGTTTCGTTCATCGCTGCGTCTCGCTGAAATCCAGCAACTCGTAGTTGGCATCCAGATGGTCCCATTCCATGCGAACGAACTGGTGCTGCGAACCGGTAACCCAGAAATGAATCGGAGAATAGCTGCGAAATGCGATGCTGAAATGCCGGCAGTCGAAATCGCCCGCCGCTACACGCACCGTCTCGTCACCGTGGTGGGCCAATTGAAACTCCGTGGTCGCGATCAAGGGCCCGGTGCCGCCATTGGCAGCGTTGGAGCTGACAGGCGAGCTGAGCCGCCCCGGATCGCGGCCGTGCCAGTGCTGCGCATGCCAGCCATCAGTGATCAGGGAATGCGTGCCAAAACAGATCGGCCATCCGTCCCAGTCCATGCGCTGGCTGACGCGGCCGTCACGCGCCGTCCAGGCCTCGCATTCGATGAACCCGGCGCCGAACCGAAACCAGCTCGAGCCGACAAACCTGCCGTGCTGGGCGAGCCGGATGAAGGCGTCGAGTGGCCGATAGTCGGCATCGATCGCAAACGTGACATCCCGCAGCAGTTCATCGTCCCACATCTCGCACTGGGCCCGCAGCGTGCGGGCGCCGTCGGCTGCGGTCGTGATCGCGAAACGCTCGCGGCCCGTCTGGGCGCCGCGCCGGAAATAGCCGATCAGGCCGTGAACCTCTGTGTCCATGGTGCTAACGCTGCCAGGCTCAAATCAGCTTGCGCTCCGTAACCTGCAATTCCTTTTCCGTCAGGCGGTAGAAATACAGCGGGATCAGCGACAGGCCGAAATAGATGCAGGGCAGGTACGCCGCGCAGTAGCGTATGCCATCAATGGTCTCCTGCGTCTGCGCAGGCGCCCTGGAGGTGAACCCGAACCACGCATAGCCGAGGCCGAGAATGGCCGGTGCGAATGCCGACGCGACTTTCTCCACGATGCTGTACAGGCCGGAAAACACGCCCTCGCGCCGCAGTCCGGTGCGGCGAAAGTCGTACTCGATCGTGTCCGGCAGCATTGATTGTCCCATCAGCAGCAGGCCCGCAGCAGAAAAACCCTTGATCGCGGCGCGCGCAACAAAGATCCAGATCGATTCCTCGGGACTCGCGATCAGCCAGGTCAGAGACGCGAGGCAGAAAATGACCGTCGCGAGCATGTAGCTCTTCTGCTTTTCGATGCGCTTCGCGATCCGCAGCCAGACCGGGATCGACAGCGTCTGCGCTACAAAGCTGGTGGCAGTGAAATACAGCATCCACATGCCCGGATCCTGCTTGGCGTACACGTACTTGATGACAAAAATTATCATCGCGGTGCCGGTGAACAGCCCGAACAGTTGCGTGAACTTGGTCCCCAGCAGGGCGACAAACGGCTTGTTGGCGAACCCGGTCCGCAACCTGTCCATGAACGACGGCGACTCGGTCTGCCGCGCCATCACGCGGGCTCCAGACGTGCCGAAGAACGACAGCGCCATGAAAAAGAATATTCCGAATCCTAACAGGACGCCCATCTTGCCGTAGCCTTCCGCACCGCCGCCAAAAAGCTCGGCCATGCGCTGCGCCGCGATACCCACCAGCGTGCCGATGCCGATGAAAAACACCCGGTACGACATCAGCTTGGTCCGGACCTTGTAGTCGTCTTCCATCTCGGACGGCATTGCCATGTAGGGCACGTTGAAGATCGTGTAGCCGGTGCCCACAGCGGCCAGCGCCAGCACCACCAGCACCTTCGACTCACCGATGCCGTTCAGGGCCGAGTTGAAATACAGCGCGAACGATCCGCCCGCGACGATGCCGCCTAACAGAAGGTACGGCCGGCGACGGCCCCAGCGTGTATGGGTCTTGTCGCTGATCATGCCCATGACCGGATTGCTGACCCAGTCCCAGAGCTTGGCGACCAGCAGCAGGCCGGACGCCGTCACCATGGCGATGCCAAGCACGTCGGTCAGGTAGAAAAGCTGCAGCGCGGCAAAGGCGTTGAGCAGAAACGAGGCGCCCAGAGTGCCAACCCCCCAGCCCAGGTGCAGCCGCCAGTCCGTCGTCGCCACCACGTGTTTGACATCAACCGCCATGATTCCCCCGATTTGCCGGATCGAAGCGCAACGTCCTGAGCACCGGCAGGCTCAACAGGTAACAGATCGAAGGCAGGATCGCAACGCAGACGTAGATCATGCGTTGCGCCGCGGGCGTCTGGGCTGCGGCGGACTTATCGTAACCGCCCGCATCCAGCAGCACGCCCACCAGCAGCGGCCCAAATGCGAACGCCAGTTTCTCGACCGAGCTATAGACCCCGGCCAGTACGCCCTCACGCCGCGTGCCACCCTGGTTGCGATCGATCTGCATCGTGTCTGTTAGCAGTGATTGCGCGGCCAGCAGGATCCCCGCGGTCGCGATACCGTAGAAAAATGCCCGCGCTACGATGATACCGCCTGGCTCGGCGGGGCGCGCCAGCAGGAAACTCAGCAACACGACCACGATAAGCACCGTGGCTGCGAACCATGAACGCGCATTGCCGAATCTCGCAGCGATCCTGAACCAGATGGGAATAAACAACAACGTGCCGAGGATTGACGCGATCCCAAATTTTGTCGCAACGTCTTTTTCCGCCAGGCCCAGTATGGACTTCATCAGGAACAGCAGCGACGCGAGCACCAACGCCGTCGCGATCATCTGCAGCAGCTTGACGAGCATCAATTTCATGAATGGTCGATTCTGCATCACGCTCGCAAACTGCCGCCACAGTGGTACCGCAGGCGCATGCCGCGATTCGCGCACCGGCGCACCGCGATCGATGCTACGGCTGGCGAGCACCGCGACCAGCATTGGCAACGTGATCAACCAGGCGACCACCGACCCCATGAACGCATAGCCCGCGCGTTGGCCGCCGCCCGCGCTTACCAGATACAATGCGCCCGCCGCTCCTAACACGATGCCGGCTTGCATGAATCCAACCCGGAACGACATCAGCCGCGCCCGCTCCGTGGCGCTCTCGCTGATCTCACCCGCGAGTGCGATGTAGGGTATGTTGAACAGGGTATACCCTGTGGCGTACAGCAACAGGCATCCCAGTTCCCAGGCGGTGATGTGCGCAGCCGCAAAAGCCGGCGGACTGAAAATCAACCAGAACGACAGACCGCAGAATATTGCGCCTAACAGCATCCACGGCACCCGCCGTCCCCAGCGGCTCGCGGTACGATCGCTGAGCATGCCCATCGGCGCATCGGTTACCAGGTCGTAAATCTTGCTGATGAAGATAATGGAGCCAGCCATGGTGCCGCTGATCCCAAGAATATTGACGAAGAAGAACAGTTGCATCGCGCCCAGCGCGTTCAGCAAGGTCGCCGTTCCCAGCGAACCAATCCCCCAGCCCAGCAGCAATCGCAGCGGCAGGCGTTCCGAATTCATGACAGCACCTGTCGCGCCGCGGCGTGTCCTGCAAGTCGGCCAAAAGTCGTCGCGGTCAGCAAGCCGTTGCCCGCCATGTAACCCCAGCACGACGGACCCGAGATGCCGCGCGCCGCGCCGCCACCGGCAAACAGGTTCGGCAGCGCGCTGCCGTTGTCGCGCAGTACCCGCCCCTCCGCATCCACCGCGAGACCTCCCTGCGTGTGAAACAGCGCGCCCGTGACCTTGACGGCATGGTACGGCGCAGCTAACAGAGGCTTGCCGGTGAAATCACGGCCGAAGTCATCGGCGCGCGCGCCGCGTCCGCAGCTCGCGACCTGGTCGCAGGTCGCGCGCAGCGCTGCCGCCGGCAGCGCGGTCAGGCGCGCGAGTTCCGTCAGATCCGGCGCGCTGACGATCGCGCGCGCCTCGACAGCATCGCGGTAATCGTCGAACTCCAGCATCAGCTTGTGCAGGCGCTCATCGTAGATGTCCCAGGCAAAGCGCCCGGGTTGCGCGACCACCTGCACGGCCTGCTCCGAGTAGCCCAGCGCTTCATTGGAAAAGCGCTCGCCCGCGGCGTTCACCTGGAAACCGCCTTCCATGATCAGCGGCCACAGTATGGGTATGCCGCGATCCATCGCCAGCCCGCCATGACCCTGGTAGGCATGGATGTCACGCACCGCCGCGCCTAACGCCAGGCCCCAGCGAATCGCATCACCCTTGTTGCCGGGATGCCCGAAGAACGTCGCAGGAACGATTTGCGGGATGAACTGCTGCAGCATCGCGGGGTTGCCGGCGAAGCCGCAGCAAGCCAGCACCAGCGTATCGCAGCTGAGGTCCTCGATGCTGCCATCCGGCCGGTGCACGCGCACGCCGCGCACGCGACCATCCATGGCGTCGGCGAACAACTCGCCGACCAGCGCATCGGTCAGCAGGTCGATGCCGCGCCGGTCGATGGCCGCCGACAGCGCACCCATGAGTTCGGCGCCGGTTCTGTTAGGTGAGCCGTGCATGCGTTTGACCGAATGGCCCGGATACAGGAAGCTGTCGACCAGCGACAGCGGCACCTGCTGCGCATCGATCAGCCATTCCACGGTCGCAGCCGACTCGCGCGCCAGCGCCAGAGCGATATCCGGGTCCGTCTGCCCGCGGGTCTTCTGCATGATGTCGGCCGCAAAGAGTTCCGGCGAGTCAGTAATGCCTGCGGCCTGCTGCAGCCGGGTTCCGGCGCCGGGGATCAGGCCGGTAGACATCGCCGTCGTGCCGAGCGCGCTGGCATCGCGCTCCAGCACCAGGACCTCCGCGCCCTGCTCGTGCGCAGCAAGCGCCGCTGTCAGCCCGCAGCCGCCACCGCCAACCACCAGCACCGGCACATGCGCGCTGTATCGGGCGGCGCCGGGCTGCAAGATCCCGGAGCATTCGATGGGCTGAGACATCACCAGAGCCTACCGACCCGCCGGCACGCAAACAACGCGAATGCTCCCGCGCCCGCGTCTCGGTCGGCGTCCGCCGCCGCGCGCGCGCGCAGCTGCGTCCGCATTAGCATGTGGCCCATGAATACACCGACTCCGCCGGCCACAGGCACATCCAAGGCAACTGCCGATTTCCTGGCCCGCAAGCATGGTCACTGGATCAACGGCAAGTGGGTCACTGCGCGCAGCGGCCAGACCCTCGACGTGCACGACCCGGCCACCGGCGCAAAAATCGCCACGGTCGCTGCCGGCGATGCAGCCGACATCGACGCCGCTGTCAGCGCGGCGCGCGCGGCATTCGTCAATCCCGTCTGGGCGAAGATGCCTGCGTCGCAACGCGGTCACATTCTGTGGAAGGCCGCGGACCTGATCCTGGCGAATTTCCAGCAGCTGGTCGAGCTGACGATCCTCGACAACGGCATGCCGATGCCGCTCGCGCAGTACACGACCGGGCTGTTCGTGCCCGAGTTTTTCCGTTACTACGCAGGCTGGCCCACCAAGATCACTGGCGACACGATCCCGGCGAATCCACAGGGGCGCCTGACCGGTGACGTCTTTTCGTTCACGCTGCGCGAGCCGATCGGCGTGGTCGGCGCGATCACGCCGTGGAACGTGCCGCTCTATGTCAATA
>DAIQQI010000079.1:6527-10840 GCA_036786925.1 Steroidobacteraceae bacterium | reverse complement strand
GGGACTTGATCTCGCTTTTCTCGACCACGGTGGGTACGCCGGCCGCGCTCCACAGCGCCGCGACCGCCAGGCACATTTCCTCGCCATTGCCGCTCGGTACGCGCAGCCGCACCGGGCCCGGGCGGCGGGTCCTGAAGCCGGCCTCAGCTAACAAGGCGCGCGCGCGGGCGCTGCGCTCGGCCATGCTGCCGAGCTGCAGTTCGCCGCGCGGCGGCGCGGCAGCGTCGGCCAGGCCCTCGGGGACCACGCGGTAGCTCGGCCGTTCGCCGCCGGGCAGCACTTTGCGAACCAGCAGCTCGCGGTCGACGAGCAGCGCCAGCGCCCGGCGGATCCGGATATCGTCGAATGGCGCCCGCTTCAGGTTAAAGCGCAGGAAACGTACGCCGAACAGCGGTGCGACTCGGACCGCGGCGCCCAGTTCCTTCCCGAGCGCCTGCTGTTGACGCGGCGCGAAGCCCGGCCAGGCGTTGATATCCAGCTCGCCGGCGCGGAAGCGGTTGACCAGTGAGCTGGTGTCGTCGCTGGGCACGTAGATCACCGCATCCAGCGGCACCCTGGCGGCGTCATGAAAAAAAGGATTGCGGCCGAGCTGCAGCGTACCGCCGGCGCGCCTTTCGGTCAGCCGAAAGGCGCCGTTGCTGACCAGGTTGCCGGGCCGGGTCCATTGCGCGCCGAGTTTCTCCAGCACTTTCTGCGGCAACGGCGTGCCTTCCTGGCCAGCTAACAAAAGCGGCAGCCAGGGCAGTGGGTTTTCAAGCTCGATGCGCACGGTGACGGCGTCGGGCGCGCTGACGCCCAGCTCCCCGGGCGGCAGGCGGCCCGCGAGCACCTCGCGTGAGTGCCGGATGATGAACATGCGGCTGGCGCGTGGCAGCGTCGTCGCTGGCGTAAACATCCGGCGCCAGGCATACACCCAGTCGCTGGCGAGGAGCGGTGAGCCATCGGACCAGCGCAGCCCAGGGCGCAGGCTGAAGGTCCAGCTGCGGCCATCGCCGCTGACCTGCCAGGACTGCGCCGCACCCGGGATGACCCGGCCGTCGGCGCTGAAGCTTGTTAGGCCCTCGAACAGATCGAGCATGATGGTCTGCTCGCTCTTGACGCCGGACTGATTCGGCACCAGTGACTCGGGTTGGCCGTAGGCGCCGCGATACAGGACCGACGCCGCGCCGGCAGGTTGCGCCGCGGCCGCAATGCAGGCGACGATGGCGATTCGACAGGCTCTCAGCATGGCTGCAACTATACTCGGTGGCCAACCGCGGATTGGAGTGGACCAGCATGCGCTACCGGATTCGACTCGACTTTCCGCGCCCCGCGCGCGAACTCCTTGAACGCGCGGTGCGCACCCACGTCGGAGTTACCGGCGTGCACGCCGGGCCGCGGCAGGTCGCGCATCCAGCGATCAAGCCGCTGCTGCACGAGTGGCGCATCTGCGGACCGGCATTCACCGTGCGCCCCGAGCATACCGACGACTTGTTAGTAGGCGAGCTGGCCGGCAAGTATGCGCAGCCGGGTGATGTCATCGTCGTGGATGCGGGCGGTCGCGAAGACAAGGCCTGCTGGGGCATGGGCATGTCCATGGGCGCGAAACGCGCCGGCTGTGCCGGCGTCGTCCTCGACGGGCGCTGCATGAATGGCGCTCTGCTAACACGCGAGCGCGTGCAATTGCCGATTTTCGCGCGCGGGCTGGTAGCCTCGGCCAATGGCGCGGAGCGCGCCGGCTGGCTCAATGGCACGGTCATCTGCGGCGGCGTCATCGTCAACCCGGGCGACATCGTGCTCGCGGACTGCGATGGCGTGGTGTTCCTGCCCCAGGACCAGGCCGACGCAATCCTGCGCAGGTCCGAGGGTTACGCGCGCAGTGCCGCCACGGACAACCAGGCCGATATTCCCTATTGGCAGCGGCGCGAAACCGAAGAGAAATTGCGCGCCCTGCCTGACATCGACTGGAGCTAACGCCAGTCGAGGCATTCGATCCCGGATTGCGCCGCGCGCGCGCGCACTCTGGGCGACCCGTTGACCAGGATGCCGCGACTGGCAAGCTTCAGGTGCGGCAGGTCGGGCGCGGAATTCCCGTAGGCCCAGGTCCTGGCGCCCGGTTGCAGCGCGAGCCGAGCGCGGAACCGGGCAACCTTCTCCTGCTCCCGGCAGTTGGGGCCGGTCAGGCGGCCGTCGTAGCGGCCATCGGCGCGCCAACCGGTGGGCGTGCAGATGCATTCGGCGAATCCTAACGCCCGGGCCAGTTCCGGCACGTAAACGTCGACGCTCGCGCTCATCAGGATGAGCACATCGCCCTGATGCTGGTGAGCCTGAATTGCAGCCAGCGCATCTGCAAAGCAGCCGCGCGGAATGAAGCCGGCGATCCAGCGCGTCGTGTGTGCGCCGATGGTCGCGCGGTCAATACCGCCCATGGCCGACTGCAACAAGCGTGCTTTCAGCGCGCCATGATCGGCACGGCCCAGCAGGAACCGCACCAGGCATGGCAGGACGCCTAACAAGCGCGGCCAGCGCCAGGGGTGTTGCCACAGGAAAGCCCGCAGCCACTGCCACAACGTGTCATGGCGCGACACCGTGCCATCCAGATCGAAAAAAACCAGTTGTTGCAGTGCCCTGACCTCCAGACCGCGCCTGCCACTATTTTGCCTGAATTGCAGCCGCGTCCCGCCATTTAGGCGCGCTGCAATGGACACTCCGAAATCACAGGGAATTTGCAACGATGGATATCAGTGGACAATTCAGCTCGGTTTTCTGGCGCGGAGCGCTGATAGGCGGCCTGGCCCTGGTGTTGCTGTGGCCGCTAGGGCGGGTCGAGTCGCTGGTGACCGAACGCCAGGCGGTGCAGATCGCGGCCCGCGACAGTATTGCGGCCCTGCATGGCGGGCCGCAGACCATCGGCGGGCCCATGCTCAGAGTGCCGACCGAAGTCCTGGTCGATGAATGGAATCCCGATCTGAAGCAGAACGTGGCCCGCTGGGTCAGCGGTCAGCCGCGCTGGATTCTGCCGGAAACGCTCAAGATCTCGACCCACCACACTGTCAAAGCCGAAGTCCGCGGTATTTTCTCGCTGCCCGTCTATACGCTGCCCGATCTCGATATCAGCGGCGAATTCCCGGCGCAGGCCTTGAGCACGATGATCGCCAATCCGGCGGTCGAGCGCGCGCTCTGGTCGCAAGCCAGCCTCTTGCTGCCGTTCGGTTCGCTGTCGAGCCTGCAGGCCGTGAACGCCAGCGACTTCGCCGGCCGCAGGCTGCTGTTAGGCAGCGGCAGCTACGACGAGCAAAGCGCATTGACAGCGCCGCTGGATCTGAGCGAGTACGCGCCGGGCGGCCGGTTGCCGTACCACTTTGCATTCCGGGCTCGGGGCAGCGGCGCGCTGCATTTCCTGCCGCTCGCGGGCGCGACTCAGGTCACGGTCCTGAGCAGCTGGCCGCACCCTGGTTTTGAAGGTGCGTTCGCGGCTGACCATTCGCCTCCGAATGACAAGGGCTTCGAGGCCCGCTGGCAGGTACTGGAAATCAACCGCAAGCTGCCGCGGACCTGGTCAGGCAAGGCCGTCAGCGGCGAGGCCTTGTTCCAGACCGCGTTTGGATTTGCGCTGGTGTCCCCCGTGGACGTGTATTCGATGAGCTATCGCGCAATCCGCTACGGCGTGCTGTTTATCGCTATCACATTTCTCGCGTTCTTTGCCTGGGAGCAGGTGACGCAGGGGCTGCGCCTGCACCCGATGCATTACCTGCTGGTGGGGCTGGCGCTGTCAGTGTTTTTCCTGCTGCTGCTGGCCGTCGGAGAGCATCTGTCGTTTGCGCTGGCCTACGCGCTCGCCGCCGCGGCGCTTATCCTGTTGCTGGGGTTCTATGTCGCGGGCGTGACTGGCCGGCGGGCCGCGGCGGTACTGATGAGCCTGGGACTCGCGGGTTGTTACGGCTGCCTGTACCTGATCCTGCAATCCGAAGACTACGCGCTCCTGTTAGGCAGCCTGCTGGTGTTCACCGTGCTCGCGGTGACCATGCTCGCGACCCGCAGGCTCAACTGGTCGGAGGTAAGGTCAGCGGCCGCTTAGGTTGACCGGCACAAAAAAAGGCCTGGCCGCAGGTGTTGCGGCCAGGCCTTGCTCTCGCGTCTTGCTGAAGAATTGTTACTTCTTGCGCCGCGCCGCCACTTTCTTCTTCAGGGCAACCGGCTTCTTCTTCGCAGCAGGTTTCTTCCTGGCAGCCGCCTTGCGTGTGGCAACAGGCTTTCGCTTGGCGCCAGGCTTGCGCTGGGCGACAGGCTTGCGCTGGGCAGCCGGCGTCTTGCCAGCACCGCTACCGGCCAGC
>DAIQQI010000079.1:0-6427 GCA_036786925.1 Steroidobacteraceae bacterium | reverse complement strand
GGCGACAGGCTTGCGCTGGGCAGCCGGCGTCTTGCCAGCACCGCTACCGGCCAGCTGGCGCAGCACGTATTGCAGGATGCCGCCGTGGCGGTAGTAGTCGCGCTCCTTCGGCGTATCGATGCGGACGCGCACTTCGAAGCGGGTGACCTTGCCATCGTCGGCGGTGGCGGTGACCGTCACGCTGCGCGCCTCGGCATTCCTGAGGTCGCCAAAATCGAACCGCTCGCGACCGCTCAGCCCGAGGCTCTGGGCATTCTGGCCATTCGTGAACTGGCAGGGCAGCACACCCATGCCGATCAGGTTGGAGCGGTGGATGCGTTCAAAGCTCTCGGCAATCACCGCCTTGACACCTAACAGCATGGTGCCCTTGGCGGCCCAGTCGCGCGACGAGCCGGTGCCATATTCCTTGCCGGCCAGCACCACCAGCGGCGTACCCGCAGCCTGGTACTTCATCGACGCGTCGTAGATCGACAGCTGCTCGCCGCTCGGAATGTGGACCGTGACGCCTCCTTCGGTGCCAGGCGCCAGCAGATTGCGCAGGCGGATGTTGGCGAACGTGCCGCGCATCATCACTTCGTGGTTGCCGCGTCGCGCGCCGTAGGAATTGAAATCTGCTTTCTGTATGCCCTTCGACTCGAGGTATTTCGCCGCCGGGCTGTTCCTGGCGATATCGCCGGCCGGAGAAATGTGGTCGGTGGTGACCGAGTCACCTAACAGCGCAAGCGCGCGTGCCGCCTGGATACCCGCGATCTTGCGCGGCTGCATGGTCATGCCATCGAAATAGGGCGGGTTGCGCACGTAGGTGGAGTTGGGCTGCCACGCGTACAGCTTGCCTTTCGGTATCTTGATCGCACGCCAGTTGGCATCGCCATCGAATACGTTGCCATAGCTGCGCTGGAACATCTTCGAGTCGATGGAAGCGCGCACGGTCGTCGCCACCTCGGCCGCCGTCGGCCAGATGTCCTTGAGGAATACCGGCCGGCCGTCGTAGCCGAGACCCAGCGGTTCGCTGTGCAGGTCGATATCCGTGGTGCCGGCAAGCGCGAACGCCACGACCAGCGGCGGTGATGCCAGGAAGTTCATCTTCACTTCCGGATGCACGCGGCCTTCAAAGTTGCGGTTGCCGGACAGTACCGACGTCGCGATCACATCGCCGGCCTTCACGGCCGCGGAAATTTCGGGCTTCAGAGGACCGGAATTGCCGATGCAGGTCATGCAACCGTAGCCGGTCACCTGGAAACCGACCATCGCGAGATCCTTGGTCAGTCCCGCCTTGTCGAAATAATCGGTCACGACGCGCGAGCCGGGCGACAGGCTGGTCTTGACCCAGGGCTTGGCGCGCAGGCCGGCGCGCGCCGCGTTCCGTGCCAGCAGCGCCGCGCCTAACATCACCGACGGGTTCGAGGTGTTGGTGCAGCTGGTGATTGCCGCGATCAGCACCGCGCCGTCGCGTACCTCGTAGTCCGGAGCATCCTTGACCAGGCCGATGCCGGTCGCGCCCGGATTCTTCTTCGCGCGCTCCTCGGACATCTGCTCGTGGGTCTTGCGATAGACCTGCTGCAGGTTGCGCAGTGAGACCCGGTCCTGCGGACGCTTGGGGCCGGCCAGCGACGGTTCGACCGTGCCCATGTCCAGCTCCAGCACGTCGGTGTAGGCGGCGGGCGCGGCGCCGTTGATGCGCCACAGGCCCTGGTGGCGCGCATACGCTTCGACCAGTGCGATCTGCTCTTTCGGGCGACCTGAGAGTGCCAGGTAGCGCAGCGTTTCCTCGTCGATCGGGAAGATGCCGCAGGTGCTGCCGTATTCCGGCGCCATGTTGGCAATGGTGGCGCGATCCGCAAGCGGCAGATTGGCCAGGCCGTCGCCGAAGTATTCGACAAATTTCTCGACCACGCCTTTCTTGCGCAGGATTTCCGTCACCGTCAGCACCAGGTCAGTCGCGGTCGCGCCCGCCGGCAACTGGCCAGTCAGCTTGAAGCCGACGACCTGCGGGATCAGCATCGTGACCGGCTGGCCTAACATCGCCGCTTCCGCTTCGATGCCACCAACGCCCCAGCCGAGAACGCCGAGACCGTTGACCATGGTCGTGTGGGAGTCGGTGCCGACCACGGTGTCCGGATAGGCGGTGCCGTGGCCGTCGCCGGCGCCGAAAACCACGCGCGCCAGGTACTCGAGGTTGACCTGGTGCACGATGCCGGTATTGGGCGGCACGACCTTGAAATTGCGGAACGCGTTCTGGCCCCAGCGCAGGAACGAGTAGCGTTCGCCGTTACGCTCGAACTCGATGCGTGTGTTGTTAGCCAGGGCGTTGGCATTGCCGTAGTCGTCCACCTGCACGGAGTGGTCGATGACCATTTCGGCGGGCGCCAGCGGATTGACCTGCTCCGGGTCGCCGCCCAGCTTGCGGATCGCGTCGCGCATGGCCGCCAGGTCGACGACGCAGGGCACGCCGGTGAAGTCCTGCATGATGACGCGCGCCGGCGTGAAGGAAATTTCGTGATCCGGTGTCGTCTTCGGATTCCAGTTGAGCAGCGCCTCGATGTCGCGGCGCGTCACATTGACGCCATCTTCAAAGCGCAGCAGGTTCTCCAGCAGGATCTTCAGCGAGAACGGCAGGCGCGCCAGTTTTTCCGGCGACAGGTTGCGGAAACTCCAGATGTCATAGGACTTCGCGCCAACCTTGAGTTTGGTGCGGGCTTTGAAACTGTCAGACTTTTTGTCTGTCATCGTGAGACTCCACGGCAAGCGAATGCGAACGACCGGCCGACATTATAGCGGCGCGTTCGCTGGAATCGGTGACTGGCGTCGTGCTGTCGATCACGCCGCCGCCGAGGCATTGCGTGCCGCGATAGAGCACGGCGAACTGTCCCGGCGTCACCGCGCGCTGCGCTACGGCAAATTGCAGCCGCCCGCGTGATCCATTCCAGCTGCCGTCGGCCAGCGCCTGGTCCGGCTGGCGATAACGGAGCTTGACACCGAGGTCAGCGACAGTCCCCGGCACCGCCGCGAGCCAGTGCCAGTCGTGAACCTCGCAGCCGCTGCTGAGCAGCAGCGGATGGTCCGCGCCCTGCACCACGATGAGGCGATTGCCCTCGCGCTCCTTGCGCGCTACGTACCACGGCGCTTCGCTGTGACCGGCGCGGCCACCGATTGCCAGTCCGGCACGCTGACCTAACGTGTAGTAACAAAGGCCGTGGTGCTCGCCGAGTACCTCGCCGTCGGCCGTCATGATTGGGCCGGGTGTTCGCGGCAGCCACTGCGCGAGAAACTCCGCGAACGGGCGTTCACCGATGAAGCAGATCCCGGTGCTGTCCGGCTTGTTGAATACCGGCAGACCAGCCGCCGCGGCCCGGGCGCGAACTTCCGGTTTGGTCAGTTCGCCGAGCGGGAACAGGGCGGTACTCAGCTGGCTGAGAGGCACCGCATGCAGGAAATAGCTCTGGTCCTTGGCGCCATCGAGCGCCTTGTGCAGTTCCAGTCCGGCCGGTCCTGCTAACAAACGCGCGTAGTGACCAGTCGCGAAGCGCGTGGCGCCGAGGCGCTGCGCATAGCGCAGGCAGACGCCGAACTTGATCTCGCGATTGCAGTGCACGTCGGGATTCGGCGTGCGGCCCGCGCGCAACTCGCTGAGGAACTGACTGAAGACCTGCTGCCGGTACTGCGCGGCAAAATCGACCTTGTGCAGCACGATCCCGAGTTCGGCACACACCGCGCGCGCATCCTGAAAGTCCTGGGCGGTGGTGCAATGCGAGTCCGGGTCCGGGTCGTCCCAATTGGCCATGAACAGGCCTTCGACGTCATGGCCCTGGTCGCGCAGCAACAGGGCCGCCACGGCGGAATCGACGCCGCCCGACATGCCGACAATGATTTTTTCACCAGATTTGCGCGCCACGCGCAAATTCTATCCGGTTATCAGATCTCGACGGTCTGCAGATGCCTGGCGGTCTCGAGGTCGAGATCGGCAACCGCGTTGAGAGGCAGCGACTTGCCGGCCAGCCAGTCATCCACGCAGCGCAGGACCAGGGGGCTGCGCAGCGAGTTCGCGCGCGCCTGCAGTTCCGCGGGCGTGAGCCAGAGCGTCCGCACCACCGGATGGTCGAGCTGCTGCTGCGGCCGGTGATCCGAAACCTGTCCGCGAAAGGCGAAGCGCAGGGTCGTGACGCCGTTGTCGGGGTTGCGCCAGTGATAGACGCCCAGCAGGGACTGGGGTTCGAACCGCCAGGCAGTCTCTTCGCGGGATTCGCGGATCACAGCCGCGAGCAGCGATTCCCGGTCTTCGACATGTCCTGCGGGTTGGTTGATGACCAGGCGTCCGCGAATCCGCTCTTCGACGACCAGGAATCGCCCCTGGAGCTCCACCATCGCAGCGACCGTGACGTCAGTTTTCAGGGATGGCATGAGAGAAATTAAACGCGGGAAATGGATGCCGGTTGACCGTAAGCTCAACGGCTTGCGGTGCGAAACCCGTAGTCCGGAACGTTAGCCTGCCAGATGGCATCGAAGTCATCCAGCTGCAGGCGGGCTGCGGCCGGGTTGGCGAGGTCGGCAACACCCGCGTAGCGGTCGCCCTGCAGGCGAAAAATGACCGCCTTGTCGTCGACGATCATGTACGAATGGGCACGCAGCGTTTCAGCGCGCGGCGCCAGGCGCATTTCAATATAGCTGGTCAGGCGCCGGCTCATCGCAACCAGGCGATTGCCGTCGCGAATCATCCGTGTCCGGTCGGTCAGCAGGATGCGCACTTTGGCGAAGTTACGGCCGAGCACGAAGCGCTTGATGATGTCGAGAAACGGCGTCTGGTCGTACAGTTCCGGTTCCAGGTCGGGCGAGTAGATCGACATCAGGCGATGCGCGCCGGCGGCGGCCTGGTTGACCACCGCGCGCATTTCCTCGAGCGAGCTGATGATCTGCAGGGTCGGTGACGGCGGCAACAAGTCGAGGACAGGCGCAGCGACTTCGCCTGTCAGAATAGAAAGATCGCGGTCGCCGGTCGAAATCAAAGCATTGCCCCAGGCGTTGCGGCTCGCGCCGCTGTGCCGGGCAATATTCCGTCCTTGATAACCGTTATGTACTGAGGCGCGTCACGGTTCGTTCAGCAGGGCGCAATGACGCGGCCCGCTTTTGCGAACTGCGTCATGGTTTTGTCAGGGTTTGGCGGCCAGCGCCGACTGCGTCAGCTGCGCGGCCAGGCCGACATAATCCGCCGGCTCCAGGCTGGCAAGCCGTTGCCGCAGCCCGGCAGGCAGGTCCAGCCGGGCAATCAACGCGCGCAACTGCGCAAGATCGATGGCCTGGCCGCGCGTCAGATCCTTCAGCAACTCGTAACCGTCAGGTATGCCGGCAGCGCGCATCGCGGTCTGTATGGCCTCGGCCAGCACCTCCGGCGCGGCCTGCAGGTCCGCCGCGAGTCGCGCCGGGTCGGCATCGATGCGGCTGAGACCGCGACTCAGGGCGCGCCATGCGACTGCGACGTGTCCTAACGCAGTACCGAGATTCCGCAGCACCGTCGAATCGGTGAGGTCCCGCTGCCAGCGCGAGATCGGCAGCTTGTCGGCAAAGTGGCGCAGCAGCGCGTTGGCGATGCCGAGATTGCCCTCGGCATTTTCGAAATCGATGGGATTGACCTTGTGCGGCATGGTCGACGATCCGACTTCGCCGCTCTTCGGACGCTGGCGCAGATAGCCGAGCGAAATGTAGCCCCAGACATCGCGCGAGAAATCGATCAGTACGATGCCGCTTGCCGCGAGCGCATCGCAGTACTCGCCGATCCAGTCATGCGGCTCGATCTGCGTTGTATGGCTGTTGAATTGCAGCCCCAGCGACCGGACAAATCCCGCCGCCAGCGCCGGCCAGTCGACCTCGGGCGCGACCGCGTGCTGTGCGTTGTAGTTACCGACCGCGCCGTTCCACTTGCCAAGAATGGCCACCGCCTGCCAGCGCTGCTCAGCGCGCCGCAGCCGCAGCAGCACATTGGCGAATTCCTTGCCCAGCGTGGTCGGACTTGCGGTCTGGCCATGGGTCCGCGCCAGCATGGGTACCGTGGCGTTGGAACTTGCTAACGCCTCAAGCGCGGCGAGCAACGGCTGCAGGCCCTTTACGATCATCTGTTCGCGCGCGCGCAGCAGCAGGCGTGCATAGGCGAGGTTATTGATGTCCTCGGAAGTGCAGCCGAAGTGCACCAGCTCCAGCACCGCGGGCGTCGCGCCGGCGGCCAGCAGCTGATCGCGTACGTAATACTCGACCGCCTTGACGTCGTGATTGGTGCGCGCTTCGATTTCCTTGACGGCGGCGCCATCGGATTCAGGCGGCGCGCCTCAAGCGGGTGGGCTTCGAAACCGGCGGGCGGCTGAACCAGCCGCAACACGGCGACGTCCGTATCGCGTGACGACCATTCCGGAACCACCGCAAAGCGAAGCTGGACCTTACC
>DAIQQI010000373.1:0-3285 GCA_036786925.1 Steroidobacteraceae bacterium | reverse complement strand
CGATTTCGTCGATGTAGACAATGCCGGTCTGGGCCTTCTCGACATCGTAGTCGCACTTCTGCAGGAGCTTCTGGATGATGTTTTCGACGTCTTCGCCGACATAGCCGGCTTCGGTCAGCGTGGTCGCATCGGCGATCGTAAACGGCACATTGAGCAGCCGTGCCAGCGTTTCCGCTAACAGGGTCTTGCCGCAGCCGGTCGGGCCGATCAGCAGGATGTTGCTCTTGGCAATCTCGACATCGTCTTTCGGTTTCGGCGCCGTGCCGGTACGGGTCTGCAGCCGCTTGTAGTGGTTGTACACCGCGACCGACAGGGTCTTTTTGGCGCGTTCCTGGCCGATGACGAAATCGTCCAGGACCTTCTTGATTTCCGACGGTTTGGGAAGCTTGTCCCGGGCCCGCTCGGCCCGATCCTCGAGTTCTTCGCGGATGATGTCGTTGCAGAGCTCGACGCACTCGTCGCAGACAAATACCGAGGGGCCGGCGATCAGCTTGCGGACCTCATGCTGGCTCTTGCCGCAAAAGGAGCAATACAGCAGCTTGCCGTCGTCCTGTCGACCGCGGGTGTCGTCTGTCATATCTGTTTTATATCACGTTGTGCAAGTCAGGTTCAAAGGTATGAATCGGCCGTAAGTCTTTGTCCTGAAAGCGAATACGTGATCAAAGTCCCATAACCTTAACTGGCGGCCGGGACAGGCGACATATTGGCCCGTTTCTGGAGTTCCGTGTCCACCAGGCCGTAGGTGATCGCATCCTGAACGCTCATGAAGTTATCCCGCTCGGTGTCCAGCTGGATCTTCTCCAGCGGCTGGCCGGTGTGCACCGACAGGATGCGATTCAGGCGCTCGCGCGTGCCGAGCATCTCGCGGGCCTGGATGTTGATGTCGGTGGCCTGGCCCTGGAAGCCGCCGTGCGGCTGGTGAATCATGGCGCGCGAATTCGGCAGCATGAAACGCTTGCCCTTGGCGCCGGCGGCTAACAACACCGCGCCCATCGAGGCCGCCATGCCGATGCAGATGGTGCTGACATCAGGCTTGATGAACTGCATGGTGTCGTAGATCGCGAGCCCCGAACTGACCACGCCGCCGGGTGAGTTGATATAGAGCGAAATGTCTTTTTCCGAGTTCTCGGACTCGAGAAACAGCAGCTGCGCGACGATCAGGTTCGCCATGTAGTCCTCGACCGGACCAACGACAAAAATGACGCGCTCCTTGAGCAGCCGCGAGTAGATGTCATAGGAACGCTCGCCGCGGGCAGTCTGCTCGACGACGATCGGGACTAAATTCAGGGCTTTTTCATTCATGACGTGCTCGCTTCTGACCCAAATCGGGTGAGTTCCTTGAAACTTGAGGCCTTGGTGACTTGCTTCACCTGCCCCAACAACCAATCGATGACCTGGTCCTCGCGGACCTGGTTCTCGATCTGACGCATTGCATCCGGACTTTGCAAGTACTGGCGTCGCATTTCCTCAGCATTTGGGTAGGCCGCGACGATCTCCGCCAACTGACTCTGCACCCGCGCCCGGTCCAGTTGGATGTTCTGCGCCTTGATCAGTTCCGCCATCAGCAGTCCCAGCGTGACGCGCCGGCGCGCCGGCTCCTCAAACGGGTCGCGCGGCGGCAGCTGGCTGGCGTCGCGCACGCCCATGCGGCGCGCCATTTCCAGCTGCAATTCCTGGATGGTCTCCTCCACCAGGCTGCGCGGCAACTCGAGCGCGTTGTCGCGGTACAGCGCGTCCATCACCTGCCGGCGCAGCTGGGTGCGCACCGCCTGTTCCATTTCGCGCTCCATGCTGGCGCGAACTTCCTTGCGGAACGCCTCGACGCCGCCTTCCTTGACGCCGAACAAGCTAACAAACTCGTCGTTCACCTCGGGCAGCGACTGCGCCTCGACCTTCTTGACGGTAATGGCAAATTGCGCGGTCTTGCCGGCGAGATTGGCGCTGCCGTAATCCGCCGGAAACGGCACCTCGGTGTTGCGGCTTTCGCCGGCCTTGAGGCCCTTCACGCCCTCTTCGAACGCCGCCAGCATGCGGCCCGCGCCGACCACGAACGGAATGTCGGTGCCGCTGCCGCCTTCGAAGGCGACGCCGCCCAGCGTGCCGACGAAATCCACGGTGACGCGGTCGTCAGGCTCGGCGGCGCGCTCGATCGGCGTGAACACCGGCTGCTGGCGCCGCATCGAATCGATCATCGCCTCGAGATCCGCCTCGGTGATCTCGGCCTGCGGCTTCTCGATGACGATCTGCTCGAGCGGCTTGATCCTGACCTCGGGCAGCACCTCGAAGGTCGCCACGAAGCTGAGCCCGGTCTCGTTCGCCGCTACCACGTTGTCGATGCGCGGGTTGGTGGCCGGCCGCAGTTGCTGCTGGCTAACAGCCTCGGAAAAACTCGACTGCATCAGCTCGCCGAGGACTTCCTCGCGCACCTGCGGCCCGAACTGGGCGCGCACCACCGGCAGCGGCGCCTTGCCCGGGCGAAAACCCTTGAGCCGCGCGTTGCGGGCAATGTCCCGCAGCCGGGATTCGATGGCGCCCAGAAAAGCGTCGGGCGGCACTTGCACCTCCAGACGTCGTTCCAGCCCCTGGGTGGTGCTCAGCGATACTTGCATGGTCATCAATCCTTAAAATTCTGCGTTTGCGTGGCCGACTGGTGCGAAAGGAGAGACTCGAACTCTCACGGGTTACCCCGCTGGAACCTAAATCCAGTGCGTCTACCAGTTCCGCCACTTTCGCAAAGGGGCGCGAATTATAGCGGATAGGCGCGGTAAACTTCGGGCCCATGAAAAACCCTGCCAACCTCGCAATGGTGGTGATTTTGACGGGTCTGTCCGGGGTCCTGGACGCCCGCGGCTTCATGTTCGCCGCCCGGTCGTGGCCGGGGGGCCTGCTGGACTGGCGCATGGGGCTGGCGGCCATCCTGTCCTTCGTCGGCGGCTTGTCCTGCTACGTGCTGGCGGTGCGATTCATGCACGGGCTGGGCGTGAGTTCGGTCGCCATCCAGACCGGTATCTGGTTCATCGTGACCGCGGTCGGCGTCTCGCTGATGGACGGCAGCATCTCGAGCTGGACGCGTACCCAGCAAGTGGTCGCGATCGCCGTCACGTTAGGTATCGGCTGGCTGGCCGCCACGACCGCGACGCCCCGGCTCTAGGGCCTGTTAACGCTATGAACGACGCAGCGACGGTGGCCCCCGCCGCGCAGCGCAAGGCGGGACGAGCGAACTGTACTGAATGTACTGGAGCGAGGACCAACGCCGCGCTGCGCGGCGCGGGCCCCGTCCCAAGA
>DAIQQI010000372.1:0-3287 GCA_036786925.1 Steroidobacteraceae bacterium | reverse complement strand
CCGAGAAATACGAGGCCCACCGGCTGGTGATGGCCCAGCGGGTCTGGGACACGATGAAGCGCACCGACTCGCGTGAATGCCGCACCTGCCACGACTTCAAGGCGATGAAATTCGACGACCAGGAAAAAGTCGCATCGCGCCGCCACCAGAAGGCGATGGAGAAAGGCCAGACCTGCATCGACTGTCACAAGGGCGTCGCGCATCATCTGCCGCAGGGCTACGAGGACTCGGGACCCTCTGAGGACTCGGCGGCCGCCGAAACTCCGGCGGCGCCCGCAGCCGGCTGAGGCTGCCCTTGCAACAGGCGCCCACGTGGTTCAAGGATCTGTTCGCCGCGATTGATGCGAGCGACGCGAAGCGCTTTGCGAGCTATATCGCGCCGGACGGCGTGTTTCGCTTTGCAAATGCTCCGCCAATGCACGGGCGTGCGGCGATCGAGGCGGCGGTGGCCGGTTTTTTCGCGACCATACGCAGCTCCCGGCACCAGCTGCAGCGCGTCTGGCGGGACGCGGATTCCTACGCAGTCCAGGGCACGGTGGCCTACACACGGCTCGATGGCCGCGAACTCACCGTGCCGTTCGTCGATGTATTCGTGATGCGCGGCGAGCAGATCGCGGAGTACCTGATCTACATCGACATCACGCCGCTGTACGCGCCGTAACGACCTGGCCCCGGCGGGCCGATCAGATACCGGCTTTCCCCAAGGTATCCGCGAGCTCACGCAACACCGCGGCAACGTCCGGGTGTTTCGCTTCGAACCGCACCGCCAGGCTGCGCGCCGTCGACACGTGTGACTCGAATTTCGACAGATCCTGCGCGACCGTCTTGAGTAGTGCGCGCGATTCAGGGTCGAGTGTTTCGGCGCTCGCGAGTTCGGCATGCAGCTTGCGCAACAGGTCCGGAAGTTGGCTGGCGGTCATGGGATTTTTTTCTCCTAACAAATTCGTGGCAACGGGTCATCCTCGAGTTCTTCCAGCACGCGCTCGCCGCCGATGGCGGTGCGCAGCGTAACCCGGGCATGTGGCGCCGCGACGATGCTGCCGATGTCGGCTGCATCCTTGCCCAGCGGCAGCGCGCGCATGGCGGCCAATGCGCTGGCCGCGACATGCTCCGCGACCACCGCAACCACCCGACCTTCGCAGGCCAGGAACAGAGGATCGTACCCCAGCATTTCGCACACCGAACGGACCGGCTCGCGAATCGGGATCGAGGGCTCCGCGAGCCGCACGCCAAAGCCGGTGGCATGCGCGATTTCATGACACACGGTCGCCACGCCGCCGCGCGTCGGATCGCGCATGAAATGCAGGTCGGCGCCAGCGTGCTGCAGCAGACACGAGGTGATCGGCAATACGCAGGCCGAATCGGACGCCAGGTCGCCGCGCAGGCCGAACTCTTCACGTGCCAGCAGCACCGCAGTGCCATGGTCACCGACCGGGCCGCTCACCAGCACATGATCGCCGGCTTGAATACGCTTCATGCCAAGTAAACAACCGCTTTGCCGCAGGCCAACGCCTGCGGTTGCGAGATAGAGCCCTGCTGCCTCGCCGCGCCTGACAACCTTGGTGTCGCCGGCGGCGATCACGACGCCGGCATCGCGCGCGGCGTCCGCAAGGCTGATGACGATGCGCTCCAGGGTCGCGATCTCGAGGCCTTCTTCGATGATCGCATTCAGACTGAGATAACTCGGCGTCGCGCCCGATACTGCAAGATCGTTGACCGTGCCGTGCACGGCGAGCGAACCGATGTTGCCGCCCGGGAATTCGAGCGGCTGGACCGTGAACGAGTCGGTCGTGAACATGATGTCGAAGCCTGGCGCCAGCGCGAGTGCCACAGCATCCGCATCAGTATCGAGCGTCGGATTCGCAAGATGGCGCTTGAAAACCTCGGTGATCAGCTCGCGCATGAAGCGGCCGCCATTGCCGTGTGCCAGCGAAACATGCGTGTCTTCCATCCTGCTCATCCATCGCCGAGCACGGCGACGCCGCGCGCCCGAACGCCTTCGTCACGAATATGCAGCCGCAGCTGTTCACGGAAACGATTCACGCCGGAGAGAAACTCGCGCATCAGCACCACCCATGCGTAAAGACCGCGTTCCGTCAGATGCCATCCCGCCGCATCGCTGCGCAGCGTACCCAGCGCCTGCAGCCCCGCGAGCTCGAAACGCAGCGTACGCGCAAATCGGCCCTGGTACTTGCGCTCGATCGTTTCGCGATCGAGGTGCAGTCCGAACAGGCGCGTCAGCAGATCGTAGCGCATCTGCTCGCGCTCGCTCATGCGCCGGTACATGGTGACCGGTCCCGCGGCGCCGGTCGCGAGCGCGCCATACCGATTCAGTGAAAAGGTATTCGAGTAAAAAATACCCTGCAGATAGCCGAATGCGCCGCTGCCGGCGCCCAGGTACTCGTCATCGGTAACGATGTATTCGTCGATCGCACCGCGGCGCCGCGAGAAACACCAGGCCGTGGCCGGCTCGTAGCCGCTCGCCAGTTGCGTGCGGATCAGCCGGTAGTATTCGTGCTCCCGTGCGAGCGTCGCCGCACCCATGCGCTCGCGCATGGCGCGCTGCGTCGAAGGCGTTGCCATCAGCGGGTAGTACGAGACCTGGTCGGCAAAGCCATCCTGCTGGATGCTCGCCAGATCGCGCGCCAGCGAATCCCGGGTCTGGCCCGGCAGATTGAAGATCAGGTCGATATTGAGCGTGGGAAACACGCCCGCGACACTGCCCAGGCGCTCGCGAATGGCGGCGCCGGATCCATAGGTCGCGAGGCGCCCCATGCCACGCAGCAAATCGTCGTCGAAACTCTGGATGCCGACCGAGAGCCGTTGCACGCCGGCCTCGAGCAGTGAACTGACAATCTCGGGCCTGAGGTCGCTCGGGTTGGTTTCGACCGAGACCGGCACGGGACCGAACAGCGCGCGTATCCGGCTCAACAAATCGAACAGCGCGCCGGGATCCGCGGTCGGTGTGCCACCGCCGACATAGACGCTGCCGACGCGAAAGCCCGCTGCCGCGTAGCCTTCGATCTGGCGCCGCAGCGCCGGAAAATAGTGCCGCGATTTTGTCTCTCGCAACTCGACACGATGAAACGAACAGAACGGGCACAGCACCGGACAAAACGGTACATGCACATAAAGCAGGTAACGCTTCGCCGGGTCCGGCGCAGGCAGGCGAAAATCGGGGCCCGCGGACTGCAATTGCATCGATTGTCGGCTGGCGATCCGCATGCCCGCGCCGAGCAGCCTGGCGGTCAGCATGCGCTGCCCTCGCCAGCCGCCAGCTCGACAAC
>DAIQQI010000371.1:0-3299 GCA_036786925.1 Steroidobacteraceae bacterium | reverse complement strand
GAGGCTCGCGCCGCCCGGCCAGAAGCCAAGCGCAGCCCGCGTGCTGTTAGCAAGCGACGGTTTTTTCGCCTTGGCCACTAGTGGTACTCCTCGCCGCCGGAGACGTTCATGGCCTCACCGGTGATGTAATCGGCCTCGCCCGAGGCGAGGAACGCGCAGGCCTTGGCGATGTCTTCCTGCAGCCCCGGCCGGCCGAGCGGGATCCTGGCGCGCATGTCGGCCAGGTACCGTTCCTCGCTGCGACCCGTGGCCGCGCTGAAGTACTGGTTCTGCCAGGCACCAAGGCCGGTCGTGACATGGTTGGGACAGATCGTGTTGACCGTGATCCGGTGCTGCCCGAGTTCGAGGGCCGCAGTGCGCGTCAGGCCGACGACTCCATGCTTGGAAGATACATAGGCCGCCGCGAATGGAAAACCGGATTTCGAGGCCTGCGAACCGATGTTGATGATCCGGCCGCCGCCACCCTGCGCGATCATCTGCCGGGCCGCATGCTTGATGCCGTAGAACACGCCGCGCAGGTTGACTCCTAACACCGCATCCCACTGCGGCTGTTCGGTTTCGATGATCGGCTTCATCAGGTAACCGATGCCGGCGTTGTTCACCATGATGTCGATGCGGCCGTAGGTCCTGACCGCGAAGCTAACAAGCGCAGCGACCTGGGCCTCCTCGAGCACATCGCAGGCGCAGCCGGCGGCGATGCCGCCCGCGGCGTTGATCGCCGCCACCAGCGCATCTATTTCCGCGCTGCTGCCTATGGCGCTGGCCGGCATGTCGGCGCCGCGCGGCGCGCCCAGGTCGCTGACCACCACCTTGCAGCCCTCGGCCGCGAGCCGCCAGACCATTGCCTCGCCCAGGCCCTTGGGCCTGGCCGAACCCGTGACCACCGCCACCTTGCCGCGCAAATCCGGATAATTCGCCATGAGCTGGAATCTCCCGTACACCACCCGAAACAAATGCGCGCTGATAAGATCAGGAGCTGCCAACCGCTGTCAACGCAAGCCATGACCGATATCCGCATCGACCTCAAACCGCCACTCGCCTGGGTCACCCTGAATCGGGCCGACAAGCGCAATGCGGTCACGGGCGCCATGTGGGCTGCGATGCCGGCAGTGTGCAATGAACTGGCTGCGCACCGTGAACTGCGCGCGGCACTGATACGCGGCGCAGGCGACGAGGCGTTCAGCGCCGGCGCCGACATCGCCGAAATGCACGCCAACGTCGCCGACCCCGTGAAGATGCGCACCATGCAGGACGCCACGCAGGACGGCCAGGAAGCCTGGTTTGACCTGCCCTTGCCTACGATCGCGGTCATTCGCGGCGCCTGCGTCGGCGGCGGCTGCGGGCTGGCGATCGCGAGCGACCTGCGGCTCGCCACGCCGGACGCCTATTTCGCGATCACACCCGCGAAACTCGGGCTTGCCTACAGTCTTACCGACACACGACGACTCGTGGACCTGGTCGGGCCGGCGCGCAATAAGGAAATTCTGTACACCGCGGGCAAATTAAGCGCCAACGAGGCGCTGGCGATGGGGCTGGTCAACCGCATCGTGCCCGCGGAGCAGATTGACGGCGCCGCCGAAGCCCTGGCACTCGAAATCGCAGCTAACGCGCCGAACTCGCTGCGCATCGCCAAGCGGCTGATCAACGGCATCGCGCGCGGCGAGCGGCTCGAGACGCCGGAGTCGATCGCCCTGTTCAACGACAGCTTCAGGACCCCGGAGTTTCTGGAAGGGGCGGCGGCGTTCCAGCAGAAACGGCGCCCGAGGTTTTAGCGCCCGCGGCCGCCTGCGCGGCGTCCAGATACTCACGCACGATGCGCGAGGTTTCCGCCGGCGCCTCCTGCACCGCCATGTGCCCGACACCGGGCAGGATCCTGAGATCCACCTGCGGCGAACCCGTCAGCAGCTTCTGGAATTCATAGGCCAGCGCCACTGGCACGCGCGGGTTCTTCTCGCCCCACATCAGCAGCACCGGCACCCTGACCGCGGCGATCGTGCGCTCGACATCGCCCGACACGTACTGGCGCAGGCGATCCAGCATCGCGCGGCGATTGCCCTCGCGCAGCCAGAATTCATACCATTCGTTGACGCCGGCCTCGGTGACCTTGGACTTGTCGCCGTAATTGCTGGCTAACAAAAAACGCGCCAGCGCGCGCGGCGTCACCAGGATCAGCACGTCGGCCGCCCTGGGCACGGGTCGCGCCGTCTTGCGGCCGCGGACATCCTTTTCGAGCGAGCCCGGGCTGATCAGGATCAGGCGCTCCACGCGTTCTGGATGCGCCACCGTGTAGTGCATGGCGATCGTACCGCCCAGCGATGTGCCGGCTAACGTCGCCTTGTCGATCTTCAGGTAGTCGAGCAGCCGGCCCAGCGTCGCGGCACTACGCTCCAGGCTGTAGTCACGGGTCGCATCGGGCCCGGTGAGCCCATGCCCCGACACATCAAAACGGATCACGCGGTACTTGTCTTTCAGGGCCGCGGCCCAGGGTTCCCACATGTAGAGGTTGGCGTAGTTCGCATGCAGCAGCACCACGGCGGGGCCCTGGCCTTCATCGCGGTAGTGCACGCGCAAGCCGTCGAGCACGACGAACCTGGAGGGCGGCGTCGCCCACTTGGCCTCAAGCTCGCTGGCCGGGATATCGCGGTAGAAAAGGCTCGCAACCAGGAAGGCTGCGACAGCGGCGGCGAGAATCCACAACAGTCCCTTTCCAGCTGCTTTTAAATATTTAATAATCATGTAGTTACAGTATTTTTGATATGTAGTTTCAAGGACCAGTTGTCGGCTAACAGTGCGGTCAGCCGGCCCGGTACGATCATCGGGTGTTGCGCGTGCCGCTGCAACCCTGTCCGTGCCCTATGATCGCGGTATGAGCCCAGCCAAGCGACCGGTAACGAAATCCAAATCGCCCAAGCCCAGACGCAGCGGCAAGCTGGCGCCCGCCGCACGCAGCCGTGGCCTGGGCGCCGCCGATGTCGCACTGCCGTTGGACGATGCCGCGATTAAAGAGGTGGTTGCGCTGGTTCGCAGCGCCGGCGGCGCACCGATCGGCGCGTACCGCGAACCGCTGTCAGGGCGGCCGCTGCTGTTAGCCTCGCTGCCGTTCGCCGCGATCCAGCCAACGCCGTTCCAGCGCGATCTGTCGCCGACGCACGCCAAGCGGCTTGCTGCCGCCATCGAGGCCACCGACGCGTTTCTCGACCCGCTGATCGTGGTACGCGGCGAGGATGGCAAGCTCTGGACGCCGAATGGCCGGCACCGGCTCGCCGCCGCCAAGGTGTTAGGTCTGAAGCAGATCACGG
>DAIQQI010000370.1:0-3324 GCA_036786925.1 Steroidobacteraceae bacterium | reverse complement strand
TGGCTCGAATATCCAGTTTCGGTCGTGAGGCTGTTGCCTATATCGCCCTTGCTCATTCCGTGCTTGGAAGCATCATGGTCGGCTGGGGCGTAGCTCTGGTAGTCATCGTGCGAAAGGTCTTCGCGCTGGGCTACAAGATTGGGTGGACTATCGTCGCGGCGTCGGTAGGCGCGTGGTTCATACCCGACACGATCTACTCGATCTGGTCCGGTTTCTGGCCAAACGCAGTGCTGAACGCGGTTTTTCTGGTTCTGTTTGCGATTCCGCTGCTGGCAACCAGGAAATCATTCAATGGGAAGCAAGCCTGACAACCGACCCTCGGGGCGTCAACAAACACGAAACCTGCCATGCAAACACTCGCCAAAATATTGTATGTCGCTGCCGGCCTGATCAATATCATTCCGGTGACCGGAGTCCTTGGTGCCGCGCGCCTCGAGGCTCTGTACGGGCAATCTTTCGTTGGCGCAGACCTGGTGTTGCTGATGCGTCACCGCGCCGTATTCTTCGGACTGCTGGGTGTGTTGCTGATTGCCGCAGCATTCCAGTCGCAACTCCGCACGCTGGCGGCTGTCGCCGGCCTGGTCAGCATGGGTTCGTACATGCTGTTAGCTCTGCCGCTAAGTGAACACGGAGCGGCAGTGCAACGAGTATTCTGGGCCGACATGGTTGGCATAGTCCTGCTGGCAGTGGGCTGGTGGCTCTCGAGCAGAGACGGGCTGCGAAGCTAAAGCCGGGAAGCAACCGATTACAAGACTAATAAGGAGCGATGAATGATCAAATTGACGGTCCTTTTCAACCATCCCACGAATCCGCAGGAATTTGAGCGCTACTACGCCGACACGCACCTGCCAATCGCCGGAAAAATGAAAGGTTTCAGTCGGCTGGAGTTGACGCGGTTTGGACCGGGTCCGGATGGTGGCAGGGCGGCCTACTACCGCATGGCCGAGCTTTATTTCCCGAGTCAGACGCAGATGCAGATGACGCTGGGTTCTCCCGAGGGCCAGGCGGCGGTGGCCGATATCGGAAATTTTGCAACTGGCGGCATAACGATGCTGTTCGGGTCCGTGGACAGCTAACAGAAATAAGCCAGCGGTCAGTCGATGAGCACTTTGTCGTTACCGTAGATCATGTAAATCACGGCGCCTGCGAAGCTGACGCCCGCCGCCATGGCGAACGTTGCCGAGTAGCCGCCGGTCAGGTCGACCAGCCAGCCTGCGATCGCGACGCCGATGATTCCGGGCACGGTGGCGAAAGTATTGCTGTAGCCGACCAGCAGTCCGCTGTGGCGCGGGGCGAGGTCCAGGAAATTGGACCCATATCCCACCCAGCAAAACCCCAGCAGGCCGGTTGCGATGCAGACTACCGCCAGCGCGGCGCCGACTGAGTGCGTATATTGCGCAAGCAGCAGCATCGCGCCGGAACCTAACAGGCCAGTGCACTGCAGCAGCTTGCGCCCGAATATGACCCGGCCGGTCTTGCGAATTACAAACTGCGACAGCCAGATGCCGACGTAGGTCATCAGAAACATGCTGAGCCACGGCGCAGCTGACAGAAAGCCCGAGTTGGCGATGCTGACGCCCTGAACATCGCGAAAGTAACTCGGCAGCCAGCTCAGCAGCATGTACAAAGTCCAGGTGGTTGCAAAATGGGTCGCGACCAGCGCCCAGACCGAGGACCGGAAGAGCAGTATTTCCCACGGCATTTTTGCCGCAGCGGCCCCCGGTGACGAGCGGTTGCCGACCAGCATCGTCCGTTCCAATGGCGTGACGCGCGGATCGCTTGCCGGATCGTCCGAAGCGATCGCAAACCAGGCAATCGCCCACAACAACCCGACCACGCCAAAAACGTAAAACGCCATGGGCCAGTCGTAGTGACCGACGATCCAGCCGGTAACAGCCAACCCGATGACGGTGCCCAGCGAAATGCCGCTGAGCACGATCGAATTGCCACGGTCCCTTTCGAGACCGACTGTCCAGATCCCGATCATGTGTATGGCCGCGGGAAACATCGCCGCTTCACCCATGCCCATGCCGATGCGCGCCGCGATCAGCACCGGTGTCGACACGACGGCCGCGATCGGCGTCAACAGCGTGAACGCCGTCCACCACAGAACGGCGACACCTAACACAAGTTTGCCGCCGAAACGCATACAGAGCCAGCCGCTCACGAACATGCACGACATGTAGCCAATGAAAAATGACGACAGCACGAAGCCCTTGGTGGTCTGGCTCCAGCCGAGCTGCTCTTTCATGGACACCGCGGCGACGGAGATATTCACGCGATCGGAGTAGCCGATAACGATTGCGAGGAACATCAGCAGGATCAGCCAGTGGCGGCGGCCCCAGGCGAATGTTTCTTGCGCAGCGGTTGTCGTCGACACGAGCGGTGCTCCGAAACGGCCGAGGTCGTTCGCTCGATTGTGGCACGAGTTCCGCTCGACGGCATACAAGCCCGGTTGAAAGAGCAACGCGTTCCATTACGATGTCAGACATGAAATACCCAATTGCTGTGGTCGCGAAAGACGCCGCGCCCAGGACCAAGCCCTCCATTTACCCGGAACCCTTCGCATCGCAAATGACAGGACGCGTCAAGCGAACACTCGGGGACTTGTTCGGTCTGAGTAATTTCGGTGTGAACCTTGCAGTGTTGCAGCCGAAAGCGGTGTCCGCGCTGCGCCATGCGCATACGCGCCAGGATGAATTTGTTTACGTCCTCGAAGGGCACCCGACCCTGTACACCGATGAAGGGGCGACGAGACTGAGTCCCGGCATGTGCGCGGGATTCAAGGCCGCCACCGGCAATGGCCACAGGCTCGTCAATGAAACCGATGCTAACGTCGTCTATCTCGAAGTCGGTGATCGCACTCCCGGCGATGAAGCCTCATATCCTGACGACGATATCAAAGCTGTCATGCAGGATGGAAAGTGGATGTTTTCGCACAAGGACGGACGACCTTACTGACCTTTTGAGCCGTCGTTGCTTACGCTGCGGCAATGGCGCAGCATCTGGCGATGGCTGCAGTCGATCAATTGCTAACAAGTGTCCGCGCCCGCAGCGCGTGCGCAACCGGCCCTGGTGTCAACGCATGAGCCTGCGATGAGTACATTCGAGCAGGGTGTGCAGGCGCTAAAGGCCGGGCAGTTGCTCGTGGCGGAAAAACTCTTTCGGGCCGCGCTGCATGAGAACCCGGATTCCGTCGACGCGTTGGCGAAGCTCGGCGAGACGCTGCAATTCCGTGGTCACCTGCAGGCTGCGATCGAATGCCGTCACCGGGTGCTGGAGCGCAATAACAAGAGCGCGGAGAGTTTCTGCAATCTCGCCGTC
>DAIQQI010000078.1:0-11051 GCA_036786925.1 Steroidobacteraceae bacterium | reverse complement strand
AGTCGATCTCCTCGATCAACTTCCTGTTGAACGAAGAGATGTTCAAGATGTTCGCCGGCGTCTACATGATCATGGTCTTCGACCCGCAGATCCTGTTCAACGACGGCTTCTATGACCTGATGGAAGTGCGCATCCCGGCCGGCACGCTGCTCAAGCCCCTGAAGCCCGCGGCGCTGTCCTGCCGAACCCATGCGCTCGGCCGCATTTTCGACATCCTCGGCGGCTTGTTAGGTCAGGGCAACCCGGACTTCATGTGCGCGGCCGGCTTCTCCGACAGCCCGCACTTCATGTACTCGGGTTACGACAAGAACGGCGAGTGGTACCAGCTCTACCAGATCACTTTCGGCGGCATCCCGGGCAAGCCGTTCGGCGACGGTCCGGATGGTCACTCGCTGTGGCCATCGTTCACCAACGTGCCTAACGAGTTCCTGGAAAGCTATTTCCCGCTGCGCATCGATATTTACGAAACCATCGCGGACACCGGCGGCCCGGGCAAGAACCGCGGCGGCAACGGCCTGCGCATCGGCTACCGCTTCCTGGAGCCGGGTGAGATCTCGATCCACGATGATCGCTGGCTCACGTATCCCTGGGGCGCCAACGGCGGCCTGCCTGGCGCACGCAGCCGCAAGCTGCTGCAGCGTGCCAACGGCACCGAGGAGCTGATGCCGTCCAAGATCGACCACATCAAGGTCGAAGCGGGCGATCTGCTGATCGCTGACACCTGGGGCGGCGGCGGCTGGGGCGACCCGACCGAGCGTGATGCAAAGCAAGTGGCTTTCGACGTCGCGGCCGGATTGGTGACAGTTGAGGGCGCCAAGCGTTACGGCGTCGTGCTGAAGGCTGACAATTCAGTCAACACGGCGGCTACAGACGCACTGCGCGCCGAGATGCGCGCCAACCGCGGTCCCAAGAAGATCTTCGATCGGGGCTTTGAGACCATCGAGGAACTGAAGGGCCGTTGCCTGGCCGAAACAGGTCTGGCTCCTCCGGTGCCGCCGCGTTTCACCAAGTGGGCCAAGGTGGCGTCCGAAGCTGCCATGAAGAAGTCCAAGGAAAAGGCGGCGTGAGCGCGCTCGCCTAGAACCGTTATCAGTAATCTGGTACGTTTCCATCCAGGGCCCCGGGCTTGCAAAGGTCCGGGGCCTTTTTGTTAGGCTGCTGCCAACGGGACTGGGATTCATGAGCGATGCGTACAAACAGGTCGGTTATTCCGCAACCGACATTGGCTGGGGCCGCAAGGCGGCGGTGCTGGTGGTCGACTGGCAGACGGCCTTCACCGATCCGAAATACCCGCTCGGCGGACTGCCGCGGCTGCATGCAGCGCGCGACAACACCGCAGCGCTGCTGAAAGTGGCCCGGGCTAACAAAGCGCCGGTGGCGGCTTGCTATACCGCCTATTGCAGTTCCAGGGACATGCCGCATTGGAAAGTGCAGGCGGTGCGCGATGACTTCTATTACGGCCACGATTGCACGCTCATGGACCCGAAGATCTTCGACGCCAGCGATTTCACCTATTGCAAGAATGCGCCGTCGATGTTTTTCCAGACGCCGCTGATCACATTTCTGGTTCGTGAAAACGTCGACACCGTGATTGTCACCGGCTGCACGACCAGTGGCTGCGTGCGGGCGACCATCGTCGATGCGTTTTCTTTCGGCTTCAGGGTGCAGATCGCCGCGGATTGTTGTGGCGACGCAGAGGAGGGGCCGCATAACGACACCCTGCGGGATTGCGGCAGGCGTTATGCCGACGTCACGACACGTGCCGTTGCCGAGCAGTGGTTAGCCACGTCTCGCTGACCGGTCCGGCCGCCGCGCCCGGTTTTGTTTAGTGTAAGGTCGGATGCAATGAGTAATCTGCTGTCGCGTCGGAATTTCCTGCAGGTGGGTGTCGCTGCCAGCGGTGGATTGTTGCTCGGGTGCCAGGCCTCACCGCCGGGCAAGTCAGCTGCCGCCGCGTTACCTGCGCCTGTTGCCGCAACACCTCCGGCCGGTCCCGGCCGCTTCGGTGTTTATATTGAAATCGCTACAGATGGGACCATTGCGCTGGTCAGTCCGCAATCCGAGATGGGCCAGGGCGTTCACGATGGCCTCGCCAAGATACTCGCCGATGAACTGGATGCGGACTGGGGCGCAGTCCAGATTCGCCTGCCCTGGGCGGACCAGGGATTTGCCAGCCCGCTGATCAAGCGCCAGCGCACGGCTAACAGCGATTCAACCATCAACTATTATCACGCCCTGCGCGAAATCGGTGCTGGCGCCCGCGAGATGCTGCTGCTGGCGGGCGCGCAGCGCCTCGGCGTTCCCGCCACTGAGTGCCGCACCAGCCAGTCGCAGGTTATCCACGTCGCCAGCGGCCGGCAGTTTTCCTACGGCGAGCTCGCCGCCCAGGCTGCTGCGCTACCTGTGCCCGCCACGCCACGTCTCAAGTCGCCCGACCAGTTCACGCTCGTCGGCAAACCGACACTGCGCAAGGACACCCTGCTGAAGGTGGACGGCAGCGCGGTTTTTGGTAGCGATGTAAGGCTGGACGGGATGCTGTACGCGGTGCTCCGTCGCTCGCCGGCGGTCACCAGCAAACTTGTCAGCTTCGAGCGCGACGCAGTGCTGCGATCGCCGGGCGTCATTGATGCATTTGCCGTAACGGATGGCGTTGCGGTGGTGGCCACGTCGACCTGGCAGGCAAGCCGCGCGGCCGAATCTCTGGTCGCGCAATTCGATACCGATGCGGCCAAAGAAGTAGAACAGAGCCAGATCCGGGCGCGCCTGCACGCGGCGCTGGACAACGATGCGGAAGCGCTCGCCGGACGCGCGGTGTTCGGTGGCGCGCCGTTCGACAAGGCGGCAACGCTGACGGCGCTGGCCGCAGCGCCAGTGAAGAAAGAGTGGACCTACGAAGTGCCGTTCCTGGCACATGCGGCGCTCGAACCCCTGACCGCAACAGCCATCGTGCGCGATGACGGCGCCGAAGTCTGGGCACCCACGCAACAGCCGGATACGACCGCCGACATGGTTGCGCAGATAACGGGACTGGCGCGCGCCAGCTGCCGCGTCAACGTGACGTTCCTGGGCGGCGGTTTTGGCCGCAAGTTCGAAACAGATTTCGTGCGGCAAGCGGTCGAAATAGCTAACAAACTGCGCAACAAACCGGTCCACCTGGCCTGGACCCGCGAGCAGGATTTTCGCCACGACCGGTATCGCCCGGGCCATGTGGCGCGCAGTCGCGTCGGACTGGACCGTGACGGCAACATTCTTGCCATGCATTCGCGCATTACGGGTATCAGCATGTGGCGCTACAAGGGCCGGCAGCTGCCGCCCGGATCCGGAGATCCCTTCGCCACCGGCGGCCTGATCAACGACCGCTACGCGATACCGAACGCCTGGGTCGACAACGTCGTGACCAATGAACCTATTCCGGTGGGCACCTGGCGCTCGGTGTCCCTATCGATGAACTGTTTTTTCTTCGAGAGCGCGATCGAGGATATCTGTGCGGCCACGCGCCAGGATTCACTGGCATTGCGGAAAAAACTCCTGGCCAAGGATGCGCGCGCGGTCGCGTTGTTAGATCTCCTGGCGGCCAAAGGCAACTGGGGTCAGCGTCTGCCCAAGGGACAAGGCCGCGGGTTGGCTTATTCGCAGGGGTTCGGCTCTTACTGCGGGCAGATATTCGAAGTCGAAGTGCGCGGCAAGAATGTGCATATCAGCCGTATTGTCTGCGTATTTGACTGCGGTCTGATCATCGACCCGAAATTCGTCGAGGCACAGGTCACGGGCGGCATCGTCTGGGGCCTGAGCGCAGCGCGCGACGGCCAGATCACCTTTGCCAAGGGCGGGGCGGTCGAAACCAATTTCCACAACGCGCCGATCATCCGCTTGCCGGAAATGCCCGCGGTTGAAGTGCATTTGTTAGAAGGCGACAGCAAGCCGGGTGGGGCGGGCGAGGCCAGCGTGCCGCCGGCCGCGCCGGCGCTGGCCAGCGCAATATATGCAGCCACTGGCCGTCGCCCGCGGCGACTGCCGCTCAGCGCCGACGGCTATCGCTTCGTCTAGAGTGTCGGGGATGTCGTTGCGCAGCATTGGCTTCTGGCTGGGCGCTTTGATTTTCATCTTGATGCTCAGTCTCGCGCCGCCGGTGGGCATGCCGCTGCCAGGCTGGCGCACCGCCGCCGTGACCGCACTGATGGCGGTCTGGTGGTTCACCGAAGCGATTCCGGTTGCCCTGACGGGCTCATTACCCTTTCTGCTGTTGCCATTGTTAGGTGTGAAGCGTGGCGACGAGGTTGCCTCGAGTTACATGTCGCCGGTCATATTCCTGGTGATCGGCAGCGCGATGCTGGGACTGGCGCTTGAGAAATGGGGACTGCACCGGCGCCTTGCGCTGATGGTCTTGCGCCGCTCGGCGGTGACGCCGGCCGCCTTGCTGTTTTCCGTCATGGCCGTCACGGCCTTTGCGTCGATGTGGATCAACAATTCTGCGGCGACCGTCATGATGCTACCGATCGCCGGCGCGGTGTTAGCCGCCAGCACCCGCACCATGGGCGAGCGCGGGATTCCGAGTGACGAGGCCGAGCGACGCTACGCCAGTGCGATGGCGCTCGGTGTCGCATGGGCTGCCAATATCGGCGGGCTCGGCACGCTGATTGGCACGCCGGTCAATATCGTCGCTGCGGCGGCGATCGACAAGGCGCTGCACGTCCGGGTCGGTTTCACCGACTGGCTGGTCTTCGGCCTGCCGATCGTAATCGTCGCGTTGCCGGCCGGCTGGTGGCTGCTGCGGGTGACGGTAATGCGCGCCAGCCCGCCGGAGCCGCGGCGCGAGGAGGTCATGTCGGCGCTCGGCACGCTGGCGCCGGTCAGCGTGCCGGAATGGCGCACCCTGTGCGTATTACTGGCGACCTGCACGGGCTGGATCGCGGTGCCGTGGCTCGAAAAGAAACTGCCCGGCTTCAGCGATGCGTCAGTGGCAATTCTGGCCTTCCTGCTGCTCTGTCTCCTGCCGTCGGGCAATGAATCGGGAGAAAAATTGCTGGCCTGGAAGGACACCGGCCGCGCCCCCTGGTATCTCATTCTTTTGTTAGGCGGCGGTATTGCACTGGCTGACTCGGTTACTGGCAGCGGACTTGCGGCATGGGTCGGAGTCGCCATGCGCGGCTTTGCCAGCCAGCCGGTCTGGCTGCTGTTGCCGCTGATTGCACTTGCGCTGATCCTGGTGACCGAATGCGCCAGCAATGTCGCCACGGCAGCGACGTTTATTCCGCTGGTGGCGGGCCTGGCGCTTGGTGGCGGCCATGATGCCGTCCTGTTCTGTATTGTCGCCGGCGTTGCCGCCAGCTGGGGCTTCGCCAATCCAGCGGGCACGTCGTCCAATGCAATGGCTTTCGCCACCGGTACGGTGCGCATGCCCGAAATGGTCCGGTCTGGGCTGTGGTTCGATCTGGTAGGGGCGCTATTGCTGGCGGCGGTCTGCGCGGCGTTTGTGCCGCTGGCAATGGGCTAGGCCATCCGCCACTCAGGTATACCCTTAATTTAACTTAATATACATTATGCGAACTATGATCAGGCCTTGTAGGACGCAGCCTTGATCCCCCGAACGCTATCGACCAGTGCCTTGAATTGGTCTGACTGCCCACCAATCCGGCTCAGTTCTTTCAGCAGCAAGCCGCATTCTTCGGCTGGTAACGGGCTGCTGTAGTAGTAGCCCTGCGCCAAATCGCAACCCGCCGCGGCCAATCGGGACGCCTGTTCGAGAGTTTCCACCCCTTCGGCAATCGTTTGCAGCTGCAGGTTGTTGGCCATGTTGATGATTGCGCTGACGATGGCCGCGTCGTTTTCGTCCGTTGTCATGTCGCGCACGAATGACCGATCAATCTTCAGGTAGTCGATCGGCAAATGCTTCAGGTAACTCAGGCTTGAGTAGCCGGTGCCGAAGTCATCAATCGACACCTTGACGCCCATTGCGCGCAAGGCGCCCAGCGTCCCGATGTGCCGCTCGATCTCGGTCATGATGACGCTCTCGGTCAGTTCAATCTCGAGCAGCGCCGGCGAAATTCCGGCCTCGGCGGTCACCGACCGGATCAGGTCGGTCAGATTCACGCGTTGTAATTGCTGTGCCGACACATTGATCGCAACCGGTACGACCGGCACGCCAGCGCGCTGCCATTCGGCCAGCTGCCGGCAAACCTGGCGCAGCACGGCTTCGCCTAACTCGATGATGAGCCCGCATTCCTCGGCGACCGGAATGAATTGCATCGGCGGTACATTGCCGAATTCCGGATGATGCCAGCGCGCCAGCGCCTCGAGCGCGACAACGCGTTCCGTTTCCAGATTCAATATCGGCTGCAGGTGGATGGAAATCTGCCGCTCGGAAATAGCCGCACGCAACGCCTGTTCGAGTTCCGCGCGTTCATTGACCTTCTGGGTCATGCTGGTTTCGAAAGGCAGGAACAGATCCTTGCCGCGCGTCTTGGCGTGGTAGAGAGCGATGTCCGCATGCCGCAGCAGATCGGTCGCGTCACGGCCATCGTCAGGAAAGCGTGCAATTCCGGCACTGCTGCTGAGGGTGAAACTGCGACCCGCAACCGTAAGCGGCTCGCGCAACCTGTCGGCGATCCGCTTGGCAACAATCTGGAACACCTGTGTGTCGGCGGCCCGGATAATGACCACGAACTCGTCGGCGCTGATGCGCGCCACGAGGTCTTCCTGCGCGACTATGCTGCGCAGGCGCTCCGCTATCGCCACCAGGAACTTGTCGCCCACTTCATGACCAGCGACATCGTTGACGGTCTTGAAGCTGTCGATATCGATATGAAATACCGCCAGCCTATGACCGGCGCGCCCGGCGTCGGAGACGAGCGCCGGCAGCCGGTAGCTCAGGTAAACCCTGTTAGGTAAGCCGGTCAGAGGATCATGATTGGCCAGGTGTTCAAGCTTGCGCTCGTTGTCGCGCAGGCGCGCTTCCGACTGGCGCCGCACTGACAGGTCGCGAACCAGCAGGCAGACAATCCGGCGGTCGTTCCACGACAGGTGATTGGCTGCCACCTCAACTTCGCGCCGCGTCCCATCCGGCGCAACGAAGCGCAGTTCCACGGGTATCCGCGCTCTACTGGCGGCGGTGGTCAACAGATTCCAGTAGAGCGGCACCGACGCGGGATCCAGCGTTTCCTCGAGAGGCCGCCGGCGCAATTCCCCATGGCTGCGCCCGGTCAGCTTTTCGAGCGCAGCGTTAGCCTGCAGCAATTCCTGGGTCGAAGGGTCCAACAGCACAATGGCTTCATCCGCCTGCTCAACGACCGCCTGATACAGTTCCTGGTTCTGCCGGATCAGACGCGACGAGCGCTCGAGCCGCGTGTCAAACATGAAGACCGTGAGCAGCACGATCAGCACCAGGGTGGCAAAAGCCCACAGCAGGTAGTCCGCTGTCTGACGTCCAACGTTGTAAACATTGCGATTGATGTGAGTCGCGAGCAGCAGGGCCGCCTCCCCGTTCACGTCACGGATGACGGTGAACCCGGACACCTGCACCGCGCTGTCGACATGTATCTGGCGAATGTCGCCGCTGGACTTCCCGGCGACTGCATTAGCCACGCTGAAAGGCACTGCGAACCCGGGTGCTTTCCGGGTGTCCCACCAGTTGACCGGCAGTTGGCTCGTTTCGGCCATGTTCCTGGCTACTTCGTCAGTCATCACCCGGACGAAGACCAGCAGACCGCGATCCGGACCCGTGCGCGAAGTCGGCATGATGCGATTGGCGCTGACCAGGGCGATGCCGCCTGGCATGCGCATCAGCCAGGCGCCGCTGCCGTCGCTGATTCTCTTTTGGATGGATTTCAGCTGGGCCCTAACTGCATCGCGAACCGCTTTGCTGGCAGGCACGTCATAGCGATCACCCTCGGCGTACTGTTCTGCGGAAAAAACGTCACTGCCACGTTCATCCACGAGATAGACGAGATTGACATTCATCTCGCGCAGGCCGGGCTTGGAGAAATTGGTCTCGGCAAAGCGCGGATTTTTGGTACGCACGAAGTCGAATGCTTCGTCCCAGTTTGCGTAGTCGTTGCTGACCACGGACATCTGCCGCAATTCCGCGTCCAGCGCGCGCTCCACCTGCCGCAGGCTTTGCTGGGTGGCGTCCTGCTCCAGACGCTCAAAGCTGACCAGCAGCACAAATCTGACCAGCAAGGCCACGGCTGCCAGGAACAGGATTCCTGTCAGTGCGAAAAGGAGAAATCGTTTGAATGGCCGTGACATGGGTGTACGAATGAACACTGAACCAGACATGCGGCAACAGCGATGCCGGGCGTCGCAATATGGCAAGCAGGCTGCGGTTCCTGGTACCAGGACGCTGGTTTTGCGACACACTACCGCCTATGGCAGCGGCGTTAGTGTTTTTGGCGCTTGTTTTATCAGAGTTTTCCTTACCCGCCCGGGCACTGGTCGGGCGCGGCAAGGCTCGCCTGCTCAACCTGTCCACCGGGGTGTTCAACGGCCTGGTTGTGCGCCTGGTCCTGCCTGCGGGCCTGGCGACCTGGGCCGGTATTGCAACGACCCAGCTGGGTCGTGAGCCCCTGCCTTTCTGGGCGGGTTTTTTGCTGCTGGATTTCGCGCTTTACCTGCAGCACTGGGCCTGCCATCGGTACCCGATCCTGTGGCGCCTGCATGCCGCCCATCACAGCGACTCTGAATTGGACGTTACGACCGGACTGCGATTCCATCCCTTTGAGGCGCTCGCATCGGCGTTATGGAAAGGCGCAATCATCATGGCGTTCGGCATCGGCGCCAATACCGTCTGGGTGTTTGAGGTGGTGTTGATGGCGGCGTCCTGTTTCAGCCATGCCAATATCCGCTGGTCCGGACGGGCGGCTCATTGGCTGGACCAGGTCTGGATGACTCCGGCCTGTCATCGGGTGCACCACGGACTTTCACCGGCGTCGCAGCGCCGGAACCTGGCGTTCGGAATCACCGTTTGGGATCGACTGTTTGGTACCTGGAGCGCAGCCAATAACGCTGGAAGCGTGGGTCTGCCCGACGACCTTGGGCGCGATTCAGATAAATTGCGGAAATTCCTTATATTTCCTTTCATTATCAGATAGTTACAGAACCTAACTAAAGTGAAATGTTTGGTAGGACTGGGTTCCAGGCAGCGCTGTCGCTTAATTGGCGAATTAAGAAAAATATCTTGTTGCGCCCTAACAGTATCCGGGACTATTCTTGCGCTACGAACTTGATTTCATTGAGATTGCCTGTGTGTGCGACTCTCAACGAAATCGAGAAAGATCGTCTAAGTGGCTAACAAGAATAGGCGTGTAACAAAAACGCCACAGTTGGGGTCGCATGAATTCCGAATCTGTCTGGCAGCATTTCGCAGCTGCAACCGAGCTGCTCGCGGGCTCAGGATCCATCAAGGATCGCCTGTTCGAGGCCTATCGCAACGAACTGGCGGAACTGCCGTTCGATCAGCTGCCGCAGGAATTGCGCGCCGAGTACATGCGCTGGCACGCCAGCATGAATCGCGTGCGGCCGCTGCGTGGCGAAGATGCGGTGCGCGCAACGCTCCGCAAGATATCTGGCATCGAGGCGGATCGCCTGGCCCAGACATTCGTGAAACTGAGCATTCGCCTGCTGCGCAGTCCGCCACCTAACACGCTAGAGTCGGCCGAGGTGCGCCTGCAGGCCGGCGGCGGCTCAGTCGTGCAGCTATTTCCGGGCTAACGCCGGAAGATCACTCGGGCTTAAACTCAACGACGTCCCAGCGTCCGCTGCGCTCGCCGCGCGCCAGCTCACGTATCGCATCCACCAGAGCGCGCTCATCCCAGTCGAGAATGACATTTGCCAGGTCGGTCAGCGTGCGCGGCAACGTTGTGCCGGCGCCGAATGGCCGCAGCAACAGCACGGGCTTCTTGGTCGCCTGGGCGAATGTCATCTCAAACACCAGCAGGTCGGACTTGGTTGAGAACTGGCCTGCCACGGCGACGACCACCTCTGCCTTGGCGATTTGGCCACGCAGGCTCTCGCGCTGTATTTCGGGGCTCGCGCTGCTGGAAACTTCTCCTGGCAAGGAGCAATTTCGGTAATAAAATCCCCGGGCGCTTTCCAGGTATTCGAAAACGCGCAGGTAGTCGTCGCTTTCATCCCAGCCGTGGGTTACAAAGATCCTGAAGGGGTCCTGCTGCGACATGGGTTAATTTTAGCGCGAACCAACATTCAGATGCGTCTGCTGATCTACAACATTCGATATGCAACGGGTACCGGGCCAACGTTCCACCTGCCGATACCCGGCGCGGGCTATTTGCGCAACAACCGACGGGTCCTGCTCGGAATCGCGGAGTTCATCCGCAAGGCGGACCCGGACCTTGTCGGCCTGATTGAGGTCGACACCGGCTCGGTCCGCAGCCGCATGACCAACCAGGCCGAGTTCATCGCCGACAAGATCGGACATTATTCGATTTACGAGTGCAAATACGGCCTGAGTTCGTTTGGTTCGCGGCTGCCCATCCTGCGAAAACAAGGCAATGCCTTTCTGGCGTCGCCGCGTGTTGAAGGCGAGCGATTCCATTATTTTGCGACCGGTATCAAACGACTGATCATCGAGCTGGAGCTGCAGGAAGTGTGCGTATTCCTGGTGCACCTGTCGATCAAGTACCGTCACCGCCAGCAGCAGCTGCGAACCCTGCACGACCTGTTGCGGGAAACCACCAAGCCGGTCATCGTCGCTGGCGACTTCAATACTTTCTGGGGCAGCGACGAGTTGTATCTGTTCATGAAGGCGGCGGGTCTGCGCAGCGCCAACACCGAACGTTTGCCGAGTTTTCCGGCGCGTTCGCCGCGCGCCGAGCTGGATTTCGTGCTGGTCAGCGACACGATCGAAGTACTCGATTTCCAAGTGCCTGATGTACTCTGGTCGGACCATCGGCCGGTGGTCTGTGATTTTCGCGTTCGCTGAAACTGGCTGCTGACAACGGAGTAGTGTCGGATGACAAGCGTAACAAGCAGGAACTGGCGCAGCGAGCAGGATGCCGAGGGCATCCTGTGGCTGACATTGGACCGGCCCGACAGCT
>DAIQQI010000369.1:0-3346 GCA_036786925.1 Steroidobacteraceae bacterium | reverse complement strand
TGTCGCGCCTGCGTTACCACCGCATCTGCATCCTGGCCGACGCCGATTCCGACGGCCTGCATATTGCGACCTTGTTATGCGCCTTGTTCCTGCGCCACTTCCGGCCGCTGGTCGCTAACGGCCACGTCTATGTCGCGATGCCGCCGCTGTATCGGATCGATGCCGGCAAGCAGGTGTACTACGCCCTCGACGACGCCGAACGCGACACTATCGTGCAGCGGCTCGAGGCCGAGAAAGTCCGCGCCAAGCTGGTGGTGACCCGCTTCAAGGGCCTCGGCGAGATGAATCCCGACCAGCTGCGCGACACGACCATGGACCCGCGCACGCGGCGGCTGGTGCAGCTGACGATCGCGGCCAAGGACGATACCGATCAGTTGATGGACATGCTGCTCGCCAAGAAGCGCGCGGGCGACCGGCGGGAGTGGCTCGAGACCAAGGGCAACCTGGCGCGGGTTGCAGTCTGATGTTGTTAGGCGACCGACACCCCACTTTCAAAGGGTCGATTGCGTCGCTCCCCGTTACTCGCTTTGGCAATCGACCCTTTGAAATCGTGTTGTCGGTCGCCGAGAACCCAAGTCTGCAACCGCGCAGGTTGCCGCAGTCCGGCCGCAAAGGCCGAACGCACGCAGCGGCGGTTTGCATGCCCATGATCATCGGTTCGACGTGTTTGCAGGTTGCGGGGACGCCAATATTTTTGAGCGGCGTCTGGCGTGGCGACCAAAGGCGCCGCGCCAAAGCGAGTAACGGGGAGCGACGCGCGGCGAGCTTTGGTCGCCAGGACGGACGCCGCCCGGAAGAATCGAGGCTCTTGCATCCATGAAAGACCAGGAACTGAATTTCGAGGGCATCGAAAAGCTGCCGCTGCGCGAGTTCACGGAGCGCGCGTACCTCGATTACTCGATGTACGTGATCCTGGACCGCGCGTTGCCCTTCGTCGGCGATGGCCTGAAGCCGGTGCAGCGCCGCATCCTCTACGCGATGAGCGAGCTCGGCCTGTCGGCGGTGTCGAAGCACAAGAAATCGGCGCGCACGGTTGGCGATGTGTTAGGAAAATTCCATCCGCATGGCGATTCCGCGTGTTACGAAGCGATGGTGCTGATGGCGCAGCCGTTTGCCTATCGGTACCCCATCATCGACGGGCAGGGCAACTGGGGCTCGCAGGACGATCCCAAGTCGTTCGCGGCGATGCGTTACACCGAGTCGAAGCTGACCCGCTATGCCGACACGCTGCTGCGTGAGCTGGGCGAGGGCACGGTGGACTGGGGGCCGAACTTTGATGGCACGATGGACGAGCCGCTGGCGCTGCCGGCGCGACTGCCGAATCTGCTGCTGAATGGCACCACCGGCATTGCGGTTGGCATGGCGACCGATGTGCCGCCACACAACCTGCGCGAGGTCGCTGCGGCCTGCATTCATCTGTTAGATGAACCGGACGCCTCGACCCGCGCGTTGATGAAATTCATCAAGGGCCCGGACCTGCCGACCGGCGGCGAAATTGTCTCGCCACGCTCGGACCTGGTCGCGATCTACGACAAGGGCGTGGGCAGCTTCAGGGCCCGCGGCACCTACACGGTCGAGGACGATTGCATCGTCATCGATGGGTTGCCCTGGCAGACCTCGGGCGCGAAGCTGCAGGAGCAGATTGCCGAGCAGATGCGCGCCAAGAAGCTGCCGCTGGTCGAGGACATACGCGACGAGTCCGACCAGGAACATCCGACGCGCATCGTCATCGTGCCCAAGGGCCGCAAGGTTGATGCCGAACAACTGATGGCGCACCTGTTCGCGACCACCGACCTGGAGCGCAGTTATCGCGTCAACCTCAACGTCATCGCGCTCGACGGCCGGCCGCGGGTGATGCCGCTGCGCGAGCTGCTGACCGAGTGGCTGCAGTTCCGCACCGCGACCGTGACTCGCCGGCTGCAATGGCGCCTCGACCGGGTCAACAAGCGGCTGCATATCCTCGATGGCTTGTTAGTCGCCTACCTCAATCTCGATGAGGTGATTCGCATCATCCGCCGCGAGGAAGAGCCGAAACCGGTGCTGATGAAGCGCTTCAAGCTGTCGGACGAGCAGACTGAGGCGATCCTCGAGACCAAGCTGCGCAATCTCGCCAAGCTCGAGGAAATGAAGATCCGCGAGGAGCAGAAGGCCCTCAAGGACGAACGCGAGGAGCTCGAGGGCCTGCTGAAAAGCAAGGCGCGGCTCAAGAAGATGATCGCCGCAGAAATCACCGCCGACGCCGAAAAATTTGGCGATGTGCGCCGCTCGAAGATCATCGAACGCGAAGCGGCCCAGGCGATCTCCGAGACCGACCTGATTACTAACGAGTCGGTGTCGGTGGTGCTCTCGACCGGCGGCTGGGTCAGGGCGGCCAAGGGCCACGAAATCGACCCGCTCAGCCTGCAGTACAAGACCGGCGATGCCTACCAGCACATGGCGCGCGGCCAGAGCCTGCAACTGGCCGTGTTCATCGATTCCACCGGCCGCAGCTACGCGGTACCCGCGCATACCCTGCCGTCGGCGCGCGGCCTCGGCGAGCCGCTGTCGGGGCGGCTCAACCCGCCGGACGGCGCGAAGTTTGCCGGCGTTGCGATGGGCGATCCGGAATCGCTCTGGTTGTTAGCCTCCGATGCGGGTTACGGCTTCACCGTGCGCCTCAAGGAGCTGATCACGGACCGGCGTGCCGGCAAGACCGTATTGAATGTGCCCGCAGGCGCGCTGGTATTGCCGCCATCGCCGGTGGCGGGCCCGGATGCGCTCGTCGCCGTTGCCGCCAAGGGCGATGACAGCGGCCGGTTGCTGGTCTTCAAGGTGGCCGACGTGCCTGAATTGCCGAAGGGCAAGGGCAACAAGCTGTTCAACATACCGGCGAAAAAAGCCGAGGATCGCAGCGAAGTGCTGGCTGGCGCCGTCGTCGTACCTAACGGCGGTAAACTGGTCGTGGTGGCCGGAGACCGGCGCATGACACTCGAATGGGCCGACCTCAAAGACTACCGCGGTGAACGCGCGCAGCGCGGCGCGATGCTACCGCGTGGCTGGCGCGGCGTGACTTCGCTCGAGAACGGCTGACGCCTCAGCCCTGCTTGCTGTCCATGATTACTTCTTCGGGCTGATTGATGAAATAGCCCTGGATGTACTGCACGCCCAGCTGCCACAGCACTGCCATGGTATTCGCGTCTTCGACGCGTTCGGCAATGGTCTGAATCTTTTGCTTGGTGGCCGCCGTGACCAGCGCGCGAACCTGTTCCTGCAGATCGAAGTTACCCGACAGGCCCTGGACCAGCGCGCCGTCGATCTTGATGAAGTCGAGCGGCAGGCGGTTGATAAGTCCGATGGAATGGTCGCC
>DAIQQI010000077.1:0-11082 GCA_036786925.1 Steroidobacteraceae bacterium | reverse complement strand
TGCGCGCGCGTGGCAATGCCTTGTACGACTTGAATCGGAATTCGGAAGCGCTTGCACAATACGAACGCGCCCTCACGATTCGCGACAAATTGGGCATACCCGATGACAGTTACAACGCCAGCCTAGCCCGATCGATCGGCATGATTCGCAGCTCATTGCACCAGTACGAACCCGCGCTGGCCGCATTGCAGCGCCAGCTGACAATCCGCGAGGCGAATGACGGGCCCGACCATCCGGGCACCGCTACCGCGCTGGACGACCTGGCCAGCGTCTACGGAGCCATGGGGCGCTACGCCGATGCGCTGCCACTGTATCAACGTCAACTGACTATTGTCGAGAAGACCAAAGGACCTGAAGACCCGGATGTCATTCAACCGTTGGGCAGCCTGGCGACCGTCCACCAGGTCTTGGGAAGATATCCTGCGGCGCTGGATGTCGCGCAGCGCGCCCTGGCGATCAGCGAGAAAGTGTACGGCGCGGCCGCGCCGCTGACCGCGACGACCTTGCTGGCTGTCGGCCTGGTCTACCAACAGATGGGCCAGCCTGACAAGGCTGCGCCCTTGCTGCGGCGTTGTCTCGCGATCCGCGAGCAGACGCGCGGCGCCGAACACCGCGACACGGCGACAGCGCTCGACGCGCTCGGCAAGGGCTACGCGGCCCTGGGTCAGTACGGCGAAGCTTTGGCGTACATGCAAAGAGCTCTGGCGATTCACGAAAAGATCGATGGCCCGGAGGACCTGGCCACCGCAATCGCGCTGAACAACCTGGCCAGCTTGCATAGTTTGATGGGTCAGTCCGCCGCAGCGCTGCCTCTGGCGCAACGTAGCCTCGCCATTTTCGAAAAGGCCGCAGGTCCGGAACATGTGCTGACCGCGCAGGCACTGAACACTATCGCGTCCATCCACGGGAATATGGGTCACTTTGACCTCGCGCTGCCGTCCTTGATGCGCAGCGCACAGATCAACGTCAAAGTCCTCGGGCTCGAAAACCCCATGACGGCGTTGATCATGAGTAACGCCGGCGCCCTGGCCTATTACCTGGGGTATGTCCAGGACGCATCGCAAATACTCGAGCGCGCCGCAGCCATCAGCGACAAGGTCAACGGGCCGGAACATCCAACGACCGCATTTGCGCTCACGTTCCTGGCGGCCAGTTATTACCGCTTGCATCAGTATGACAAAGTGTTAGGTCCCTTGTTGCGGGCTGAGCGCATTGCGGCCCGCACGGGCTCAAGCCAGCTGGCCTGGACGACCCAGCAATTTTTGAGTGTCCGTTACGCGGCCGACCAGCATCGCGACCTGGCCATTTTCTGGGGCAAGCAGGCGATCAATACGATCCAGTCACTGCGCGCCAGCATCGCCGGCCTGGACCGCGGGACGCAGCAGTCTTTTCTCCTCGATAAGCGGCCCGTTTATACAGGGCTCGCTGACCTGCTGATCGCCGCCGGCCGCATCCCCGAAGCCCAGGCCGTGATGCAGATGCTGAAAGAGGAGGAATACTTCGACTTCATCCGCCGCGACGCGACGGCCGGCGACGTGCGCAGCACGCAATTGCCACTCACCGGCCTGGAACGCCGGGCGAATGAAGCCTATTACAAAGTGCGCGACCGCCTGGGTGCGTTAGGTGCCGAGAAGGACGCGATCATGCAGCGGCAGGAGGCGGGCAACGCCAGCCGGGCCGACCTCCAGCGCCTCACCGCGATCGACCAGGACCTGGCGCTGGCGAACATGGCGTTCGACGATTTTGTCGCAGGCCTCGATCGATTGCTAACAAGTAAGCCGAACACGGCCAGCAAAGCCGCGCAGGTCAAGGACCAGGTCAGGGGGGCCGCCAACCTGCTCGCCGACCTGCAAGTCGCGGGGGAGCGCGCCGCGGTCGTCCAGTACGTCGTCAGCGAGCAGCGCCTGCACATCATCGTGATAACGGGATCGGTGCAGATTCCCCGCGAAATTGCCATAACCCCGCAGGACCTGAATAAATCGATTCAAGCATTTCGCGACGCAGCGCAGAATCCGCGGATAGACCCACGCCCTCTGGGTCGGAAGTTGTATGCGACATTGATCGAACCAGTGCGCGCCGATCTTGAAGCCCAGCACATCAGCACACTGATGCTGGTGCTTGACGGTGCGTTGCGCTATGTGCCCTTCGCCGCGCTGGTCCACGATGACCGTTATCTGATCGAAGACTACCGCCTGGCGGTTTATGCGGAAGCTTCGAAGTCGCGACTGGCGCGGGTGCCCGCAAAACACTGGCAAGTGGTAGCCCTGGGCACGACGCACGCTTCGCAAGGCTTCGAAGCGCTGCCGGCGGTACGCGCCGAGCTCGAGAGCATCGTGCGACCCGATGTTCTGCCTGGCGTGGTGCATCTCGACGAAGCATTCACTCGCGCCAGCCTGGAAGGTGCGCTGCACTCACCCGTACTGCATATCGCAAGTCACTTCAGTTTTGTGGCGGGCAGCGATCAGTCGTTCCTGCTGTTAGGTGATGGCGAACATCTGACGCTCGGTGACGTGCGGAAGGGGCCGCGCTTCGATGTTGACCTGCTGACGTTGTCGGCCTGCAACACCGCTACCGGGGGTGGCATGCGTGAAAACGGCTCCGAGGTCGAGGGCCTCGGGATGCTTGCGCAGGAGAAAGGGGCCCGCGCGGTCCTGGCTAGCCTTTGGTCGGTCGCCGACAGCAGCACCGGTCTGCTGATGCAACAGTTCTACCGCGTACGGCAGCAAACAGGCGTCAATAAGGCCGAGGCCCTGCGCGCGGCGCAGTTGGCGGTGTTACGCGGTTCAATCAAGGCAGACACGGCAAGTGCAACCGGACGCGGCGCAACTCGGGAACCGGCCGCGGGCAGTGCAGCAGCGCCGAGTTTCACAGCAAACCCTTCGGCACCCTACGCCCACCCCTACTTTTGGGCGCCGTTCATATTGATGGGGAATTGGTTGTAGTTTTCGCCTGTGGCTCGACCAGCACCTGGCGACTGGGCCGACCATACCAGGCAACCTGATATACCGAGGTGTCAGTCGTCCCTATCGCAACGCGCCCCACAATCGGCGAGAATTGAAAAATATGGCTGTGACACCAAAGACCCCGCCTATTCGCACCAGCCGTGCGGTGCTCTTGTGCGCTATGGGCGTGCTGACATTGCTGTCAAGCGTCGATCTGTACGCAGTTACTCCGGAGCCAACGCAAACGCCGGGGCGCCCGGCTGGCATGCGCGCTGCCAACGCGGATGCCGGCGCCAAGATGGACATGACAGGTTCGCCGATGGCGGCCACGATGGCCAGCCTGTCGCTGTCCGATCGCCTCGCGGATTACGGCATGCGCGAGGGCGACCCAATAGCCCTGGTCCAGGCCGCCAAGATCCGCAAGTCGCTGCCGCAGGAAATGCAGTCGTCCGGCCCTCGCTCGATCGAAGCCTTGCTGGCGCGGGCCGAGGCGATGTCCACTGGCAATGCGGTGGTCATAGCGCTGGCGCGCGATGTGCGCGGAATTCGCAGCCGCAGTATTCCGATACTCTCCGCCGGTATCGGACTCCTGAGCAAGCTGGTCAAGGGCAAATCCGTCGATCGTGCCGAAGTGAGTTTCCGCGGCGGCGAGCCGGCGATGGTTTACGTGCATGCTAACGGCGATGCGGATCTCGATCTCTACGTGTACGATGAACTGAATAACCTCATCTGCGTCGACGACACGATGGGACCGGACGCCAGCTGCAGCTGGCGGCCACGCTGGAATGGCTCCTTCCTGGTCGACGTGCGCAACAAAAAGGATGCCGAGGTCTCATATGTCATCGCGCTCAACGCCGCAGCCCGTTCAGCTTCCACGCCGGCCAGGCAACCCTAGACCCGTACATTGCATATTGTTAGGTGTGGCGCTGGCCATGCTGACTGCCTGCGCGCATCGCGAACTGAAGCCGGATTTGCGGCGGCTGTATCAATCCGCCAATCTGGCTGCCGAGCAACCGCCGCTGATCGTGATCCCGGGCATCATGGGCTCCAAGCTGCGCGACAAGGCTACCGGTCAGGTGGTCTGGCCAGGCTCGCTGGTCAACCTCCTGACTAACAAATTCGATGCACTGGCGCTGCCTATCGATGCACAGACGCTGCGCGGGTCGCCGGGCAACCTCGAAGCGTTCGACGTCACCGATACCGCCGCCGGCATCGATTTCTACGAGCGCATCGTGCAGACCCTGGTACAGCACGGTGATTTCATCCGTACCTCAGCGGGCACCAGGGTCACCGATGCCTACGAGCGCCACCTGTATGTGTTTCCCTACGACTGGCGACTGGACAACGTCGAAACCGCCGGCAAGCTCGCGGCGCTGATAGAACAGATCCGCGCCGACTATGGGCGGCCCGACCTGAAGGTCGATATCGTCGCCCACAGCATGGGCGGCATCGTGTCGCGTTACTTCATGCGCTATGGCACGGCGGATGCACTCGACGGCGATGATGTCGCGCCGACCATGGCCGGCGCCGACCGTATCAACCGCCTCATTTTGTTAGGCACGCCGTCGCTGGGATCCGCGAGCACGATTCGCGCACTGATCGAAGGCGAGAAAGTCGTGCGCACTATTGCGCCGGAAACGCTGGCGACCCTGCCGAGCGTCTATCAACTCCTGCCTAACAGCGCGCGCAAGCCACTGCTGGGCATCGATGGCCGTCCACTGCGTGTAAGCTTCGAGGATGGCGCCAGCGCCGAACGCGATGTTTTCGATATTTCGACCTGGCGCGAGTTGCGGTGGGGCATGTTCGACCCCGACATCATCGCGCGTGTCCGCCAGGCTGAAAGTGCGGCTGGCCGCGACGGCGCCGTGCGCGTTGGGGTGTTGCAGCGCTATTTTGCACGTTACCTGCAGCGTGCTGGCCGGCTGCAGAAGGCGCTGTCGGCGCCCCAGCCAGAGTCCCATGTGAAAATTATCGTGTTCGGCGCCGACTGCACGCTGACGCCGGCGCGCGTGCTGGTGGAGAACGAAGGCGGGCGCTGGCTGCCGCGGTACCTTGCCGGCGAAATCAAGAACCCCCAGCCCGGCCGGCCCTACGACATGCTGCTGGTGGAACCGGGCGACGGGCGTGTCGGCAAACCTTCATTGTTAGGCCGGCAGTCGCTCGATCCGACGGTGAACAGCACGACGCGCGGCGGATTCCCGATTGCCTACAGCTTCTTCCTGTGCGAAGCGCACGATCAGATTCCCGGCAACATCAACTTCCAGGACAATCTGTTGAACGCGCTGTTGTCGCGCGACGCGGGTTGACGCAAGGTCGGGAAAAGCGCGGCCTGTGCAGAGGCGCTCGAGGCCGGTCGCACAGACCAGCCTCCCCATGGCTCTTGTACCTGGCGCTCCATTTGTAGAAGGTTTGGCGAGAAAGCCCGAAATGCCGGCATGTTTGGGCGGCGCCTCTCGGTAGATCATTGGCCTGTCGGATGATCTTCAAACGCCAGGCAACCAAGCGGTTCTGTTCAGCTTTTGTCATGGTGCTCTCTCCGGGCAGGATGAGAGCCAGAATGTCACCTTAGTCTTGGGACTTCACAGTTACCTATCTGGCCGGAATAAACCATAAATCAATGGTCGGGATGAGAGGATTTGAACCTCCGACTCCTACGTCCCGAATTCGAACCTAACAAGTTCCGCGGTCGTTCGACGCAGACCGTAGGCGTTCGCCAAAATGCTATAAAAATAGGCAATTGCGCGACATTTGTTGCCTAACATCCTGATTGCAAAAAAGTTCTAAAAGGGTGTAGATTGGAACCTAATCTGGAACCTAGAGCGAATTTCTGGAACCTAATCCGTTCAGGAACCTAGAGCGAACCTCTTTTCGTCCTTGTTAGCGCAAGTTTGGAACCTAGCGTGGAACCTCGACCATGGTCCGATTGACTGACTCCCTCGTACGAAAATTCTTGCAACGTCCCCGGACGAAGCAAGAGTCCATTCCGGACGGTGCAATTCCGGGACTTGCGCTGCGTGTAGGCAGCAGCAAGCGAGCGACATGGACCATGCTGCTGCGCGTGACGGGTGAGGGCGGTACCAGCGAGCGCGGCGCAAAACTCGTTGGACGCCGGTATCGTGTCACGCTTGGCCAATATCCGATGGTCGGGCTCGAGGATGCTCGCGCCAGGGCGACCGAATTGCTGAGTCGCTCGAAACACGGCATCAATCCCGTCAAGGAACTCGCACGCGCCGCCACATCCAAGGGATTCACAGTCGCGGCCCTGGCACAGCGCTACCTGGCCGACTACGTTCATTCCCGGCAGATGCGGTCCGCGTCGCGTACCGAGTCCGCCCTCAAGGTGCATATCGTCCCTTGCTTGGGCCACGAGCTCGTCGATAGGCTCACGCGCGATCATGTGCGTGAGTTGTTGACGCGATCACGCGACCGGATTGCAAATCGCAAAACCGGCCGTGGCCGACGCAGCCAGGGCGGCATCGAGGCGGCACGCACGGCCATCGTGGTCTTGCGGGCCATGATCACCTGGGCCATCGACGAAGAGCTGGTGGTTCGGCGCGACAACCCTGCTGCCAAGATGATTCGAAGTCTGCCACGCAAGCAGGCCAAGGAACGCGTGTTGTCGCTGGAGGAGGCGCGCGCCGTGTGGCGCGCCGCCGAGGCCGCGGGCTACGCGTTTGGTATACACGCTCAACTCATGTTGCTGACCGGCTGTCGCGCTGGAGAATGGGCCAAGGCGTTGTGGCAGTGGGTCGACCTGGAGCAGGGGCTGTTCGTAATTCCGGCGTCTGCCTACAAGAGCCAGCGCGTGCATGTCGTTCCCCTGGTGCCGCAGGCGGTCGAGATTTTACGTCGCATCCCCCGAGGTCACGCGGGCGACTTCATTTTCTCAAACGGCAAGGGTGCCATCCCGGTGAAGGGCATCGGCAAGTTCTTCCGTACGCGCCTCATCCGCGAAATCATCGCGGACCGCGGCGAGGCTTTCGTTCAACCGTTTACATCGCATGATCTGCGGCGAACGGTGGCGACGCGTCTGGCCGAGGCATTGGGATTCGGTGGCGAGCAATTGATTCGTCGCGTACTCGGGCATTCCGATGGCAGCGTGACCGCAATCTACAACCGCTATGGCTATGTACGGGAAATGCGTGCCTGTCTGGAGGCGTGGGCCAGCGAATTGCTAGGAGTCCCGGTCACGGCTAGCAAAGTGGCTCCGGCTTTGGAGGTCGCGGTACTGCCCGCCATTTCGCGACTCCGGGAATCGGTCGGTTCGCCTCTGCAACTGCCACTCTTGCCGACGGGAACCCGGTTGAGTTGACATCTAACGCAAACGCATTGCGCACACACTGATCGAAGTTACTCGCTCTAAGCGTCCCTGAGTTTCAGTGGTGACCTGTTTGGCAATCTATTTGCCGCAATTCCAGGAGCCACGGCGGCCAAAATCATTGGGCGAGCGCACGTATTGGTGCTTTGATGTTAGGCAGAGTTCAAAGCCAATATTCTAGGCTTCAATAGACGCACTTGCTGGTTCGCAGTTATTGGTCACAACAGCAATCAGCCGAGATCAGGGGATTGCCACATGCACGCCAAACTTGATCCAAGGCTGACCCCATTTGTTGGCTGTCCATTGTCCGAAAGTCCGGCAGGCGCTCTTCAAAGGCGACCGAGGCGCGTGCTCGGTTTGTGAGCCGTTCGACTTAATGGGGACCAGCCCTCAGCTACCCTGATCGCCAGTCATCGATTCAACATTGGACGGGCCTCTGACCAGGAGCTGGGTCCCATGCTGGATCTTGTCAACCAAAGTACTGGTCATTCGTTTGGGCTTGGATGCGGTCGCAAAATCTCCAATGAGCGCATGCTCCGTAAAGTTCTTGGCAGCAATTCAGTTTCACGAATACCGATTCGTTTCGCCACTGCGAGTGCAACTCGGTAACATTGGCGCTTCGATGCAAATTTTGGATGCGCCATGCAGATGAGCAGATCCCAAGCCGTTTCGAACTCGCTGGGCTCAGAGGCCGATGCGGTTAGTGAACCTAGGTATGTGTCGAACGACATTGCTGGCAAGGTCACGTTCGAAACTGCCAGGGAGCGCGTCAATGAGGGCGTCCCTAGACTGATATTTACGGTAACGACAGGGCGGAGTGGAACACATTATCTCGCGCGGGTACTAGCCCTGTTTCGAGACGTCTATTCCGCCCACGAACCTGAACCTTCCTTTACAAGTACGTGGCGCGCCGTCCTACACAGACCGGACGCAATACGTGAGTTTTGGCTTCGCCAAAAGCTGCCGAGTATTGTCCGAACCAACGCGCGGATATATGCCGAAACGAGTCACCTCGCGTGCAAGGCATTTCTCGACGGGCTGATGGATTTGGGTTATTGCCCGACTTTAATCAATCTGTACCGACCGGCGCGCGAGATTGCGTTGTCATTATTGGCGCTGAAGACGATCCCGGATCGCACGGTCTCAGGTCGAAAGTACTGCTTTTCGCCCAACGATCCCGGGTTAGAACGACCCATATTGGCCAACGCTGGTTCTTGGCACGACTATCAGCTTTGCTATTGGTACTGCCTCGAAACAGAAGCCCGAGCGAAAAAATATCGCACGTTCCAAGCGAGGCAGGGATTGCAGTTTGAGCGCCTGCAAGTGTCAGATCTGGCTAGCGAGTCGGCGATTCGAGCGTTTGGCGAGCGACTAAACCTTGGCCCGCTTTCACTTTTCGGTCAGCTGCGACTTCCATGGATGGTCGGAAAAGCCTCGAACCGTAAGGTTAGGTCCAAAGAGCCGGTGGCATTGCCAGCGACGATGCTGGACGAGCTGGAGGACGAAGTACTGCAATGCTGCGGACTTGATCGCTCGGCTATCGATCTCTGATTTCTCGCTGACGCGCGGAGTCCGGGTCAAGCCTGCCGGCTTCCCTGGTCGGGTTGAAGTTGTGGTGGTTCAGGCAAATGTGGATTCGAGCGACTTTCGTATTCCTGTTGACGCGCCGCGGCGGTCGATGGAAGGTCTAACCCGCTTCTATTTTGAGAAATGATTCTAATTTATTGAATTAGCGTAAATAAGTACTCTATGAGAGTATTTATAGACGCAAATCGAATCCGTCCTGTGGTATTGGATTAATAAAGCGTGTATAGATACTATATGAGAGTATCTAAAGGACATAATCTCAAGCAATTGGTGGCCTATCCGGCGGGTATGCCTTTGACGTCCCGTGAGCTTGCGGGCCTGGGGCTCACTCCGCAACGGACCTACGGCTACGTCCAGGCAGGCTGGCTGACGAAACTGGGGCGTGGCGTTTTCGTCCGGCCAGGTGCGCCGCTGTCGCTGGAAGCCTCGTTACGCGCGCTGGAGTCCTCCGGTTTCGACCTCCACGTCGGCGGAAAAACCGCCCTTGACTGGTATGGCGTCCGGCAATTTGTGAGCTCGAAACCTAAGACTTTGCTGTACGGCAGTGGCGATGAACGTCTGCCGAACTGGGTGACGGCGAATTTCAATGTCGAGTATCGCCGCAAGAATCTATTTCGCTCGAAGGTGCAGGCGGCGCTCGCGTTGTCGCGTTTTCGGGATCAGCCTGGCGCGCCGCTGGTGTCGGAGCCTGAGCGCGCCGTTCTTGAAATGCTGTCTGAGGTTCCGCAGCGCCAGTCGTTGACCGAGGCGCGCGAACTGGTCGAAAGTCTAGTGTCCCTGAGGGCAGACTTGCTGCAGCAACTTTTGCGCAATTGCCGCAGCATCAAGACGGTGCGTTTAATTCTCACATTGTCGCGCGAACTGAAGATGCCTTACCTCAACAAGCTGGACGCCAAAAAACTGCCGACCGGCAGCAAGTCTCGGTGGGTGGTCAAGGTAGGCGATGAGACCTTGTCCTTAAAGCCGTGAACCCGGCGTATCTCGAATCCGTCGAGTTACTGTTGGATGCCATGCCGGCCGTATTTCGGCAGCCGCACTTCGCGCTGAAGGGCGGTACGGCCATCAATTTATTTTTGCTGGATATGCCGCGCCTGTCTGTGGACATCGACGTGGTGTACACGCGCCACGATCTCCCGCGGACGGAAGCCCTGCAGGACATCGCGAATTCGTTGTCGCAGGTGGCTGTCGACCTTGAGCGGCAGGGCCTGTCGGCGCAGTTGACCCCGGCGTCAGACGATCCGGAGCGCAAAATACTGGTCACCCGAGGCCGTACGCGAATCAAGATCGAGGTCAATACAGTCATTCGGGGCACGGTACTGCCCGTGGTTCCCGCGACGCTGCTGCCGCAGGCTCAAACGGCGTTTCGGCGGGCCTTGGACGTTCCGATGCTGGCACCCGCTGAACTCTATGCCGGCAAATTGGTGGCGGCGCTCGATCGCCAGCACCCGCGTGATCTCTTCGACGTTGCCCAAATGCTGTCCGGTCGCGGTATCTCCGACGACTTGCGGCGCTGCTTCGTTGTCTACCTAGCATCTTCCAATCGGCCGCCGCACGAATTGTTGCCGCCCCGACCCAAGGACATTCAGTCAGCATTCGAGAATGAATTTCAGGGGATGACGAACTCGGAAGTGCGAGTCAATGACTTGCTGGCAACCCGCGCGCGCCTGGTCGAAGCATTGCCCGAGCTGCTGCCGGCCGACAGTCGGCGGTTTTTGTTGTCGCTCATTGAGGGCGAGCCAATCTGGGACGCGCTTGCGATCGATCACGCTCGCGAACAGCCCGCGTTGCAATGGAAGCTGCGCAACGTGCTCGAGTTGCGCACACGCAACCGTGCCAAGCACCAAATCAGCGTAGATCAACTCAAGCAGCGACTGGCTGATCTGCGACCTTAGACAGATCTTTCGCGGCGCGTGCGAAAGCGCGCGATTGCAACCAGGCGCCCGTCTCCGCGTCGATCCTATCAACGACCATTCCATGATGGCGCGTCTCAAAAATTGAATTGGCGCAAACGTTTTCTGCTGTTCGCGCAGCGGACGACGTACCTAACAGCATCGAACGACTACGGACGACAATGAACCTGTTAGGACGCCATTGAACCCCGTTGGGTACTCGAATCTCACTTGGCAATCTGTCGACTTGTTAGTGCCTTGCCGTTAGAGTCGGCAAAGAGAGAGTGAAGGAAAATGCAGGATAGCCATTCGGCTGCTAACGTCACACGGTGTGGTGCATGGTCGC
>DAIQQI010000076.1:0-11146 GCA_036786925.1 Steroidobacteraceae bacterium | reverse complement strand
CCGGGTGCGGGCAAGTCGCAGGTCGCCGCCAGGATTGCCGGACGTTTTGCGCTGGTGCTGCTGAGCAAGGATGCGATCAAGGAAATCCTGTTCGACACCCTCGGGACCGGCGAGCCGCGCTGGTCGGGCATGCTGTCGAACGCCAGTTTCGCCGCGCTGTTCGCGGTCGCCGGGCAGATCCTGCAGGCGGGCGGCGAGGTGCTGCTGGAGGGCAATTTCCGCGCCGGCGAGCACGAACCGAAGCTGCTGGCTTTGTTAGCTCTCCGGCCCTGCAGGGTGACGCAGGTGCTGTGCCGGGTTCCGGAGGAGGCGCGCCTGCAGCGGCTCGCGCAGCGCGCCGCCCGCGCGGAGCGCCACGCCGGGCATCTCGATCGCCTGTTCCAGCGGCGCAGCGCGCAGCGCGCCGGGCGCGATAACGACTTCCTCGATCTGCCCGGCACGCGTATCGTGCATGACACCGCAGGCAACGCTGACGAAGCCTGGGCACGGCTGGTGCCCGATCTCGAAGCGCTGTTACAGACAGCAGGTGAGCGCACATGAACTATCGTCTGTTAGGTCAGTCAGGCCTCAAGGTCTCCGACATCTCGCTCGGCACCATGACTTTCGGTGCGGTCGATACGTTCGGCGATGATGCCGCAACCTCGGCCAGCGTCTACGCGCGTTACCGCGAACTGGGCGGCAATTTCATCGATACCGCGAACATCTACGCCCAGGGCCGCAGCGAGGAAATTCTCGCGCCGCTGATCGCCCCGGAACGCAGCAAGGTCGTGCTCGCCAGCAAGTTCACGATGAGCACCAATCCCGGCGACATCAACGCCGGCAGTAACTCACGCAAGAACCTGCAGCAGGCGCTGGACGCGTCGCTGCGCCGGCTGAAAACCGACTATCTCGATCTCTACTGGGTGCACGCCTGGGACCTGTATACGCCACTCGATGAACTGCTGCGGGCGCTGGATGACGCGGTGCGCGCCGGCAAGATTCTCTACACCGGTTTTTCCAATGTGCCGGCCTGGGTGGTCGCGCGGGCGCAGACGATCGCCGAGCTGCGCGGCTGGACGCGTTTTGTCGCGCTGCAGCTGCAGTACAGCCTCACCGAGCGCACGCTCGAGCGTGAGCTCCTGCCCTGCGCCGCCGCGTTAGGTATGACGATTACCGCCTGGAGTCCGCTGGCGGGCGGTCTGCTATCGGGCAAGTACCGCGCTGATGGCGGCGAGCAGCCGTCCGGCCGGCTGACCACCACCGCCTGGGGCCGCAACATCATGAATGCCCGCAATTTCGCCATTGCTGCGGCCGTGCAGAAAGTGGCCGCGCGGCTTGGCCGCACACCCGCGCAGGTCGCGATCCGCTGGCTCATGCAACGGCCGGGCGGCGTGATCCCCATCATCGGTGCGCGCAATCCGAAGCAGCTGGACGAGTTGCTGGCGGCGGCGGAGTTCACGATCGACGCCGCAGGGCTCGAGGAACTCGAGGCGGTCAGCAGGATCGAGCCTGGCTATCCGCATACCCTGTTGCAGGGCCATGTTCGGACCATGATCCACGGCGAGCAGCTCGCCAAACTGCAGCTGACGTGAATTCGCTATCGCGACAGGGCGTGATATTCCTCGTTAGGCATCATGTCGACGGCCGTGGCCATGCGGTTGGTCATGTTGAAGAAGGACGCAACCGCCGCAATGTCCCAGATCGCCCGATCGTTGAATCCGGCGCGCCGCAGCGCCTTGCGATCTGGTTCGCCTACCTCCGCTGACGCCACGGTCATCTTGTGCGCGAAGTCGAGCATGGCGCGCTGCTTGCGCGACAATTTCGCCGCGCGATAATTCATGACCAGCAATTCTCCCAGCGCCGGGTCGCCGGACATCTGGCGCACCGCCTGGCCGTGCGCCGTCAGGCAGTAGTAGCAGCGGTTGGCGGCCGAGACGACCACCGCGATCATTTCGCGCTCCAGCTTGCTGAGTACGGAGTCTTCCAGCATCAGATCGTTGTACATGCCCATGAAGGCGCGCAGCTTGGGCTCCGAAAAGCTGTAGGCCGCCAGCACGTTGGGCAGGAAGCCGATTTTTTCGTCGCAGACAGCGAAGTACTTGCGCAGGTCGGCGGGGAGCTCGGAGCGCTTCGGAGTGCGCAATTTGAGAGCGGTCAGGTGCCCGGCTTGCGAGGGATAGCGTTTCGACATGGTCCTGGGGCTCCGTTGACTGGCCTTCTGACGGGCGACGCGGGTCGCATCATCCGGCAATGGCCGCCCCGCTGCCAACTGTTCTGTGATGCCTGCCACAAGTTGCCCATGGAGCGCGACGACCACGTTACGTAAACTCGGGGGACCATGGCCGCTGTTGTCCAGCCAAAAAGCGATCCCCTGAATGCCGCCCAGCGTCGCGCTGCGACCTATGGCGAGGTGTTGCCGGATCGCGCCGGCGTCAGCGCCGGACCGTTGTTGATCATCGCCGGAGCCGGCACCGGCAAGACCAATACCCTGGCGTATCGCGTCGCGCATCTGGCCATGAACGGCGTGGATCCGGCGCGCATGCTGCTGCTGACGTTCAGCCGGCGCGCGGCGCAGGAAATGCGCAAGCGGGCCCGCGACGTCATCAAGACCCAGGCCGGTGATTTGTTAGGTGACAAGGCGCAGCAGTTCGTGCAGCGCCTGACCTGGGCCGGCACGTTTCACGCGATGGGCAATCGCGTGCTGCGCCACTATGCCAGGCACTTGAGTCTCGATCCCTCGTTCACCGTGCTGGATCATGGCGACGCGGCGGACCTGCTCGACACCCTGCGCACCGAGCTGGGCTTTGCGGAGAAGACGCAGCGTTTTCCCCGCAAGGACACCTGCCTCGCGATCTACTCGCATCGCATCAATACGCAAAAGAAACTGACCGAGACGCTGACCGAACAGTTTCCCTGGTGCGCCGACTGGGAACAGGACCTGGTGAAGCTGTTCCGCGCCTATGTCGAGCGCAAGCAACAGCTGGCCTTGCTCGATTACGACGACCTGCTGCTGTACTGGTATTTCATGATGCAGGACGTGCGGCTCGGCAGGCACCTGAGCCAGAATTTTGATCATGTGCTGGTCGATGAATTCCAGGACACCAACTTCCTGCAGGCGCAGATCCTGTATGCGTTGAAGCCGGACGGGCAGGGGCTCACCGCGGTCGGCGACGATGCCCAGGCGATCTACAGTTTTCGCGGCGGCCTGATCGACAACATACTGGGCTTCCCGGATCGGTTCACGCCCAAGGCGGAAATCATCGCGCTGGCGCAGAACTATCGATCCACGCAGGGAATACTCAACACCGCCAACGCGTTGATGGCCGACGCGCCGCGGCAATTCCGCAAGCACCTTATTTCCGGCCGCGGCGATGGCGCGACGGCAAAGCTCGTGACCACCGACGATCTGAGCACACAGGCCGAATTCATCTGCAACGAGGTGCTGCGGCGGCGCGAGCAGCAGATGTCGCTGCGTTCGCAGGCGGTGCTGTTTCGCAACTCGAATCACAGCGACCTGCTGGAAATCGAATTGACCAAGCGCAAGATACCGTTCGTCAAGTACGGCGGCCTGAAGTTCCTGGAAACGGCTCACATCAAGGATTTGTTAGCTATCCTGCGCTGGGTGGACAATCCGCGCAACGATGTCGCGGCCTTCCGGGTGCTGCAGCTGCTGCCGGGGTTCGGCCCGGTCAACGCGCGCAAGGCGTTGGAGGCTTTCACCGCCGCCAACCGCGCCTTCAAGTCGCTCCGGGAATTCGTGCCGCCACCCGAGAGCAAGCAGGCGTGGGTGCGGTTCGTCGATCTGTTGTTAGCCCTGAGCGATCCGGAGCGGCCCTGGTCCGGCCAGCTGCATACGGTGCGCGAGTGGTACAAACCGCACTTCGAACGGCTGTACGAGCATTTTCACACCCGCGTCGGCGACCTCGATCAGCTGGAGTTGCTGTCAGTTCAGTACCCCACCCGGGAGCGCTTCATCAGCGAGCTGACGCTGGATCCGCCGCAGGCCAGCTCGGATCTCGCCGGCCAGGCGCTGCAGGACGAAGACTACCTGGTGCTCTCCACCGTGCACTCCGCCAAGGGCATGGAGTGGCAGGCGGTTTACGTTATCAATGTCGTGGACGGCAGTTTTCCCTCGGAATTCGGTGTCGATCGTCCGGACCTGCTGGATGAAGAGCGCCGTGTGCTGTACGTGGCCATGACACGCGCCAAGGACCAGCTGTGCCTGATTTCCCCGCTGCGCTTCCCGGTTACCAGCAAGGCGCCGCAGAGTGACGCGCATGTCTATGGCGGCCGCAGTCGCTTCATCACCGACAAGGTCCTGAAGACACTGGAAGCGATCACCTTCCATGGCAGTCACGGCGGTGAAGGCGATCTCACCAGTCTGTCCGGCGACAAGCTCGATATCAGCAGCAAGCTCAAACAGCTTTGGTAGCGTTACTGGCCGGCTGCGCCTCGCGCTCGAGCAGCGCACGCTTGCGGGTCAGGCCCCAGCGATAGCCGGCGAGCTTGCCGTCGGCCCGCAGCACGCGATGGCAGGGCACCAGTACCGCAACGCGATTGCGCGCGCAGGCCGATGCGACTGCTCGAATCGCCCGTGGTTCATGCAGCGTTTCCGCGACCGCGCGATACGAACGCGTTTGCCCGACCGCAATGCGTTGCAACGCGCCCCAGACACGAATCTGAAAGGCCGTGCCGCGCAGGTCGAGCGGTATGCGCGACAGCGGTGCGCCATGGCCGATGGTTGCCAGCAGCGCCGCCATCCACGCGTGCAGCCGCGAACCGGGCTCGGACTTGCCGGCATCCCGCAGCGCGGCCCGCGGGAACTCCGTAGCTAACAACTGGCACAGGCTCGCCTGGCTGTCGCCGAATTGCGCGAAGCAGACTCCCTTGCGGGTCGCGGCAATCATCAGCCAGCCGAGCGCCGAGCGCTGCGCGAGATATTCGATGTCTTCGCCCTGCGCGCCGCGGCGAAACTGCGTTGGCGTCATGCCGAGCGCGCGCTGCGCCGCACGGTAGCCATCGCTCAGCGAGGCGAAGCCGGCATCGAGCAGCGCCCGGCCGATTTCGCTGCGGCCACGCAATAATTGCCTGAGACGGCCGAGGCGCGCTGCCTGCTGAAATTCCCGAGGCGAAACCCCCAGGGCCTGCTTGAAGCGCCGCTGGAAGTGTGCCGGCGACATATGCGCACGCCGCGCCAGGGCGGCAAGGCCGGCCACGCTATCCGGCTCTGCTAACAGAAATTGCGCGACTGCGAAGACCGGCCGGTCGATCGCGTTGCCAGGGGCGTCCGGCCGGCAGCGCTTGCAGGCCCTGAAGCCGGCGGCCTCGGCGGCGCTGGCATTGGCAAAGAAGCGCAGATTTTCCGGCCTGGGCGTGCGCGAGCGGCAGGGCGGCCGGCAATACACGCCGGTGGTAATGACTCCGTAGAAAAAACGCCCGTCCATCGCCGGATCGCGCGCCATCACCGCAGCCCGCATGCGCGTGTCTGTTAGCTTCATGGGACTATTCTAGGTTGAGAGAACAGGCTGCGCCTCGCGATTCTTGTGCAGTAATTACCGCCAGCCTGTTGCCTTCAGACCACGATCAGCGGCTCGTCCATGTCAGCCAGCGGCCGGGCGCCGTCGGCGGTGATTTCGACCAGGTCTTCCAGGTGACAGGCGCCGAAACCCACGTCGAGGTGCGGGAAATCCACGGTCAGGGTCATGCCCTGCTCCAGCACGAGGTCGTCCTTGAGCTCGAACGGACTGTCGTCACGAAACGGCTCGTCGGTGTGCTGCAGGCCGACGCTGTGCGGATTGGCGACGGTGAGATAGCGGTAACCGGCCCTGGCGATCGCGTCGAGACCGGCCTGGCGGATCTCCGAGTACTTGCGCCCGGGCCGCAAGGCCTCGAAAGACGCCTGCCAGCCGATGCGCAGGGCCTCAACGCGCCGGCGGACTTCGGCGCTCGGCTCGCCAACGACGACCGTACGGCCGAAATCGCCGTGGTAATGCTGGTAATGACTGACCGCATCGATGAGCAGCGGCTCGCCGCGGCGCACTTCGCCGTGCGGCAGCAGGCCGGTGCCACCAGCCACGACGAACACCGTCTCCGCGCCGCGCTTCGCAGTTTCGATCCGGAACAGGGTTTCGATGTCGCGCATTGTCATGCCGACCGTGATCTGGCGCGCGGTGGCAATTGCCGCGGCCGCGTTACGCCGCGCGGCTTCGCGCATCAGGCCGAGCTCGACGTCGCTCTTCACCATGCGCAGGCGACGGAACAGATTCGGCAGGTAGCGGCACTCGACGCCGTCCAGGCCCGCGACGGCTAACAAACCGGCGAGCCGCGGATCATCCGTGGCGACGCGCGCCCGAGTGAGGCCGCAGTCGCGCAACGCGCGCGCGATGCCATGGATAGTCGTGGCGGCCTCGTTACCGGCCGCAGCGCGCGAAGCCATGACCCAGCCGCGCTGAATTGCAGACCAGTCGGTCTCCCGGGCCGATACCGGCCAGGTGCTGGCGTGCACGCCGGGAGCGTCCGGGTTGTGCAACGAGCGGGGGTTCGCGGGCGCCGTGACTGGAATGATTCGCTCGGGGTAGTCACGCTCGCGCAGCGACAGGCGCCAGAGTTGCGAGGCGGACGTTATCAGCGCGGCGCCGCGGGAATGTTCGCGCGGCAGCACGGCGGCGCCGGCGAAATCAAAACCCATCTTGTGCAGCACTGACCAGAAGCCGCTGCAGTAGTAGACGTTGACCGGGTGCACGGCCAGCAGCGCTTCGACGCCTGCGGCGCGCATCAGGTGTTCGGCGCGCGGCAGGTTAACGAGGCTGCGTCGTTCGTCCATCAGAAAAACAACCCCGCGCTGGGCGGGGTTGCCAAAATTAACTTTGTTTCGTCAGCGTGGATCAGCGTCGTGGTGGACCACCTGGCCGCGGACCACGTGGGCGCTCCTGCGCCTCATTGACACGCAGTGGACGGCCGTTCATTTGATAACCGTTGAGGCCCTGAATCGCCGCTTGCGCTTCGGTTCCCGGCATTTCAACGAAACAGAAGCCGCGCGGCTTGCCGGTTTCACGGTCATTGATGAGTTTTACCGAGTCAACTTTGCCGTGACGCTCGAAAAGCACACGAATATCAGCCTCGGTCGCGGAAAAGGGCAGGTTGCCCACATAGATCGTCGTCATCCAGACACTCTCAAAAATACGAACAGCGGCGCCGTCCAGCAAAGCTAACAACGCATGCTCGCGTAACAGATAAATCGCGTGCCGCCGGCGCCAGGCGCCCGCAGCTCGCACCCGCCACACCCCGTCTGAAACCGGGGCATGAACGGGCCGGATGTTACCCCCCGGAATCGGCTCGGGCAAACCCCCGGCGGGATTCTTTGCTGCAACGCAACAAGGAATCCCGCATGCGTATTCCGTTAGCGCGCGGGTGCGGCCGGCGGCGGCACTTTCTTCTTGAAATAGGTCCAGCTGGTTTCGTTGGGCCGTGTGTCGTCGAGCGCCGGTGGGCGCGTGTAATCCGGGTAGTTGGCTGCGATCTCGTACTTCATCACTTCAGGCAGTTGCGCAAAGTTGTCGAGCTTGCGTCCGGCGGCGTTGATGTAAAAGAGTCCTGCGCGATCGCCCATCTCCATCCACGGCAACCACGAGGACATTCGTACCCAGGCCACGTTGACAGCTGCATTGGGTTTCTTCGGATCGGTCAGGTCATCGAGCCTGCCGAAGAAATTGAACATCTCGGTCGCATGGTAGGTGCCGCCGATGTACTTCTGGTAATCACCGGCTAACGGATTGGTATAGAACAGCGGTACCGTCAACGTGTTCCACCAGTTGTCGCCCTGGATGGTGCCGGTGAATTTCGCAAACGGCGCGGGATTGCCGTCGGCGTCACGCGGGAACATCCAGCGCTGGTTGACCGGGTCGTTAGCCACGTGCAGCACATCGACCACGGCGCCGGTCCAGGGATTGGTCCATTTGCGCAGCAGCTGGCCGGACTTGTGATCGACATAGAACAGCACTTCGCGCGACAGCAGGCGCCAGCCCGTGCCTTTCTTGTCCTCGGTCTTCGAGGCGCAGGTGCGGATGTTCATGCCTTCGACATTGAACAGCTTGCGATCCGCTTCACCCGGCACCCGGCTGAAGGCCTCGCCGTGGAAGTAGTACACCGACGGCTCGCCGTCGATGAGCGAGCACTGCACCTTGCGCGCCGCCTGGGTGGCGCCTTCCGGCGTGCCGAGGTCAATGCGCTGGGTCTTCACGGCGGCCGCCGGTGCCGCGCCTAACAACATGGTCGCGCAGGCGGCGCCAGTCGCGAACAACATCTGCAATTTCGATTTCATGACTCTTCCTGTTAAGTAACGGTCAGTGGGCCAGCGGTGTCAGGTAATCTTACCTTCAGTCTTCAATTGCGCATAAGTCTTCAGGTACCGTGCAACATCCGGGTGGATTTCGGACACTGGCCTGCGATCCCGGACCAATTCCGACATGACCCTTTGCGTAAAAGCCGCGAGGTCGTCGTGGCGCCGTTGCGCTTCGTCGGGCGGCGGCTGGTGATTTTCAACGGCGCCGGCCGGCAGGACTTTGCGGCTGGCCAGCTCGGATTCCAGTGATTGCAGCCGTTCGCGCAACAGATAGACCTCGGCGCTCAACGCGAGAATCGCGCCGACCGCGTTGTCCATCGGCAGCCCGCTGAGAAAGTCCGGCTCCTGGCCGATGACGGGCCCGGCGAGCGGCGGATCAAACGGCTCAGCGGCCATGTGGCGTGCTAACGCTCAAACACATAAAGATTCCAGTGGTTGGGGGTGACAGGCGCCTTGCCTGCCCGGACCACGGAGCGGTTCAGGCGGTCGAAGGTCTGGCTGTCCGCTTTGGTGAATCCCGCTGCCAGTGCCATTTCCTCGATCGGCGACTCGTACCAGGGCGTCGCGTAGGTTTCGTTGTTGGTAAACGCATGCGAGCGTTGCAGCACGTTCTGGAAAGGATCGCCGGGTCGCAGGTGAAACTCATGCCCGGCAAACAGGCCGCCCGGCTTCAGGATGCGCGCGGCCTCGCGCAGCAAGGCGGGCGTTTCCGTCGCCGGCAGTTCGTGCAGCATGAAATTGAAGAAGATCAGGTCGAAGTGCGCATCCGGGTAGTCCATGCGCGCGAGATCCTGTTGCGACAGGTACAGCGTCATGCCGCGCTCGCGCGCGCGCTGGTGCGCGAGCACCAGGCAGGGCGCCGACAGGTCGACGCCGTGGCATTCCGATTGCGGGTGCAACTCCTGCCAGGTGATCAGCGCGGCGCCGTGTCCGGTGCCCCAGTCAAGTACGCGCTGGTATCCGCGCTTTGGCAGCGCGTCGAACAGGATGCGGTAAATGCCACTCGGGTCGGCATGCGAAGGCACCGTGGTGCGCCGCCCGATTTCGTAGCAGATGCCATCGAGGATATCGTGCGTGACGCCGCCGGTGTGCTGGTGAAACGGCACGTAGCGGAAGTAGTCCGGTTCGACCATATCCGGGTTGAGGCGCAGCTCGCGCGGGTCCGCGGATGTCGCCGCGTTCTGCAACGCCTTCGTCAGGCGCGCGCGCTGCGCGTCCACCGTTGCGAAAATACCTAACGTCGGGCGGTGGTACTTGAAGCGCTGCAGGTTGCGATACAGGAAATTGTAGAACTGAAATTCGGTTAGCGGCGCCAGCAGCGCTTGCGCCTGCTGCCAGTCTGCCGGCGGCGGCTTGCCGCTCGCGGTGACCGCGCATTCGTACTGATCGTGCATCTGGCCGACCAGTTGCTGCTCGGCGAAATTGCGCGCGGCGCGCAGGAACGAGTGATAGGCCCGGAAATCGCGGCTTTCCTGCACCATCAGGGGCGCGTTGCCGGGACGATCCTGCATTGCGGCGTTCATACAGGCTCCCAGACTGCCACAGATTCAGAGTGGCACGCGAGCGCCGCAGGCGGCCACTGCCAAGCTGCGGTGCGAAGCCACCCGGGGCTTGCCTCAGGGACGCGCTTGCCGGAAGCTCAACTTGATTATATGGGCGGCGGTCGGAGTGGAACCCATGGGCGAAATCGTTGCGCCGGACGGCAGTGCGCTGGCGGCTGCGGTGGTTGGCAGTCGCTCGCTCGAGGCCAGCCTCGCTTTCTACGTTGACTGCATCGGCTTCGACGCCGGGCCAGTCGCCGTCTGGTCGGGCGCCGACATCGTCTTCGAACGTTTCTGGCAGTTGCCGGCCGGCAGTTCGGCGCGCAGCTGCCTCCTGACAGCTAACAATTGCGCGGTCGGACGCGTGCTGCTGCTGGAATTTTCCGGCGCCGCGCGCGAGCTGGTGCAGGCCGTGCCCAACTCGCAGGTGATCGGGCTGGCGAACCTGAATTTCTACACCGCTGACGCGCGCGCCGCGGTGGCGCGCCTGCGCACGCAGGGCTATCGGTTCTGGACCGAGCCCACGCAGCACAGCCTCAATGCCGGGGTCGGCAATCCGATCGAGGTGATCTTCGACGGGCCGGATGGCGTGGCCATGAACCTCGTCGAGCTGACCAGCCGCGATCCCGCGACGCGCATCGGGCAGATGCGCGCCTATGTCGAGCAGACGGGGTACACGCGCCAGGGATTCACGCCGGTCGTGACCACTTCGCACGTCACCCGTTCGGTGGCGCGGGCCTGCGAGTTCTACGAAAAAGTCTGCGGCATGGGCCGGCTGTTCGAGGATGTGATGACGGCCGATCACGTCAACGCGTTTCTGCGCCTGCCCCGGGCCGGGCGCACGAAGATCGTCTTCATGCAGGGCAATCACATGTTTGGCAAGATCGCGGTCTCCGAACCGCTCAACTACCTCGACCAGTGCGTCGACCTGCAACCGACCGCGCACGCGCCTAACATCGGTTATCTCGCGCAGATTTTCGAGGTGCGCGACCTCGCGGGATCAATGCTCGCCGTGGCGGCGTGTGGCGCGGACGTCGTCGCCGGCAGGACCAGATTCGAAGTCCCCGGGCTCGGCGTCCGCGATCAGGCGCTGGTGCGCAACCCCGGCAGCGGCGCGCTCACCTGGCTACTCCAGGTATGAGTAGCCGTTCAGCTCGCCCTCGTAGAAACGCTTGATGCCCTGACTTTCGGCGACCGTCATGCGGCCTTCGCGGATCGCCCGTTCGCAGTCGCGCGCCAGCGCCGGGTAGAGTTCCTCGACGTCGTACTCCATGTACTCGAGCAC
>DAIQQI010000368.1:0-3372 GCA_036786925.1 Steroidobacteraceae bacterium | reverse complement strand
TCGAACACCTGAAACAGGCCGCATGGGCCAGCGCCTACAATGACGCAGTCAGTGCGAATGGCCGCGTCGGCAACGGGCGTAGTGGATGGCTCCATGAGGCCATAATTCTAGCAAAGCGACCATGGCCGGCGGCTGAACCGGGCGCTATAGTTAAGGGCTTATCCGTTTCAAACCGAGGGCCGCGACCGTGTACAAGCTGACTATCAACGGCAAGACCATGGAAGTCGATATCGAGGCCGACACGCCGCTGCTCTGGGTATTGCGCGACACCCTCGGCATGACCGGCACCAAGTATGGCTGCGGCATGGCCCTGTGCGGCGCCTGCACGGTGCACATCGATGGCGAGCCGGTTCGTTCCTGCGTGACGCCGGTGAGCGCAGTGACCGAACAGCAGAAGATCACCACGATTGAAGGCCTGTCGACCGACCGCAGCCACCCGGTGCAGAAAGCCTGGATAGAGCTCGATGTGCCGCAGTGCGGTTACTGCCAGTCGGGCCAGATCATGTCGGCCGCGGCTTTGCTCGCCAAGACCGCGCAGCCGACTGATGCCGATATCGACGCGGCAATGGCCGGCAATCTGTGCCGCTGCGGCACTTACCAGCGGATCCGCGCGGCGATTCACCGTGCCGCCGAACTGAAGAGCGGCAGCGGCTGAGCGCCGCAGCACTGCGACCTAACACATGGGCGGGGAAACGAACCAGGCGTGGCAGCAACGCCGCGAAGCGGCGATTCCGCGTGGCGTCGGTAATTCGCTCGCCGTGTATGCGGAACGTGCGCGCAATGCGGAACTGTGGGATGTCGAAGGGCGCCGTTACATCGACTTCGCGTCCGGCATCGCAGTGCTCAACACCGGCCACCTGCACCCGGCGGTGGCCGCGGCGGTCGCCGAACAGTTGACCAAGCTGTCGCATGCCTGCTTCCAGGTCACGCCCTATGAGTCGTATGTGACGCTGGCCGAAGAGCTGAATCGCCTCGCGCCCGGCAGCACGCCGAAAAAAACCATTTTCCTGACCACCGGCGCCGAAGCGGTGGAAAACGCGGTCAAGATCGCGCGCTACGCCACCAAGCGCACCGCCGTGATCGCGTTTTCCGGCGGCTTCCATGGCCGTACCCTCGCCTGCCTCGCATTGACCGGCAAGGTGCAGCCTTACAAGGCCGGGTTCGGCCCGATGTTGCCCGATGTCTATCACCTGCCGTTCCCGATGGCCTATCACGGCATCAGTGCCGAGGACTCCCTGGCGGCGCTGGACCAGCTGTTCAAGGCCGATGTCGATCCGAGCCGCGTCGCGGCGCTGATCATCGAGCCGGTGTTAGGCGAAGGCGGCTTCTACATCGCACCGCCGGAATTCCTGCGCGGCCTCAAGGCGCGCTGCGAGCAGCACGGCATCCTGTTCATCGCCGATGAAATCCAGACCGGCTTCGGCCGTACCGGCCGGATGTTCGCGATCGAACACAGCGGCGTCGAGCCGGACCTGATGACGGTCGCGAAGAGCATAGCCGGCGGCCTGCCGCTGTCGGCCGTGATCGGCAAGGCCGCGATCATGGATGCGCCCAACCCCGGTGGCCTGGGCGGCACCTATGCGGGATCGCCGCTCGCCTGCGCCGCCGGACTCGCGGTGCTCAAGGTCCTGCGCGAGGAGCAGTTGCTGGAACGGGCCAACAGGGTCGGCGCCCAGTTGTTAGCCACGCTGCGCGAATGGCAGCCGGCACACGCCGCGATTGGCGAAGTGCGCGGCGTTGGCGCGATGGTGGCGATGGAGCTGGTGAAGAATCGCGATGCGGCGCAGCCGGATGCCGACCGGACCCGGGCGCTGGTGCAGGCGGCTGGCAGGCGCGGGCTCATCCTGCTGTCCTGCGGCATCTACAGCAATGTCATCCGCTTCCTGCCGCCACTGACCATTCCGGATGATCAGCTGCGCGACGGACTCGCGATTCTGCGTGCTGCGCTGACCGAAACCGGCGCCTGACGCGATCTTTTCGCCTGCCGGCCAGGGCGTGTTAACAGGCCCTAGGCCCGGCCTGCGTTGGCGTCGGTGGGCGTATGAAAATACTCGCTCTCGTTCGCCATCTGGTCGATCAGCTTCTTGAGCTCCGCCATGCGTGCGCTGGAGGTGCTGACGCTCGCACAATCGGTGCAGGACGGGTCGCCACAGGGCTGGCGGGAGTACAGCCAGTACTGGATGGCGCCGGCGAGCAGGCCATCGGCAATATCCCAGACATCGGCGTCCTTGTCGTGATCCGCCAGGGTGTTACCCAGGTCGACCGCTTTGGTGAACGCATCATCGAATATTTGCGGCGCTTCTTGCATGCGTTCATTCTACACGGGGAGGCGCCACCATGAAATCCTGCTATCAGCCAGCCGCAAGGCACGTTTTTCCGGCCCGCATTTTGTTAGCTGTGCTGGCCCTCGGCGTGCTCGCGGCGGGCGCACCAGCCGCCCGCGGCGCAGACAGCGCGCGCCTGATCCGTTCGCCGGATGGCGTGCCAATCTGTATTTTCGAGACCGGCAATCCCGCCGGTCCGCCGATCCTGTTCGTGCATGGCTTCTCGCAGAGCCACGCCATTTTCAAGCTGCAGTTCCAGTCGGACCTGGCGCGCGATTTCCGCTTGTTAGCCTATGACCTGCGCGGCCACGGCTGCTCCGGCAAGCCCTGGGACGCAAAGTACTACACGTCGAAGCGCATCGCGGCCGACATGGCCGCGGTGCTGGCGGAATTCAAGCTGCAGCGGCCGCTGCTGGTCGCCTGGTCCTACGGCGGCTATGTGGTCATGGACTATGTCAGGCATTACGGCGACCAGCGGATCGCCGGCGCCATGCTGGTCGGATCGAATGCGGGTTTGCCGCCGCCACCGACTGATCCCGCCGTGATCGAGCGCGCCCGCGTCGCGCGCGCCAACAGCCGCAATGCCTCTCCCGACATCGCGGCCGGCATGCAGAGCGGACACACGTTCGTCGGGCTGATGACCGCGCGGCCGGCGCCGCCCGACATCGCGGAAATCATGTTCGTGACCAACCAGATGCTGCCGGCTTACGCGCGTCGCGCACTGGCCGAGCTCAAGCTGCAAAATGACGATGTGATCCCGCGCCTGCGCGTACCGATCCTGTTGTTAGCCGGTGACAAGGACCTGTCGCAGCCCGCGCCAGTGCTGGCGGCGGTCGCCGCTAGCCTTGCCAATGGCCGGCTGGTCACGGTGCCGGGCGCCGGGCACGCCACCTTTATCGACGCGCCGGAAGTATTCGAACGCGAGTTGCGGCAGTTCGCGGCCGCGGTTGCACCGCGCTAGGCCCGACAGGCGCAGGCCCCGTGCCCGAACCCAACGCCACAACGCCCGTCACTGCACCCGGCAAGCCGGTGGTGACGGCGCTCGCCA
>DAIQQI010000367.1:0-3374 GCA_036786925.1 Steroidobacteraceae bacterium | reverse complement strand
CGATTATCTCGCGCTGGTCGGCGACAGCTCCGACAACATTCCGGGCATCGACAAAGTCGGACCGAAAACCGCCGCCAAATGGCTGAATCAGTACGGCACGCTCGACAATATCGTTGCTAACGCCGGCGAGATTACCGGCAAGGTCGGCGAGAACCTGCGCGCCGGACTCGAGACGCTGGCACTGTCGCGCCAGCTGGCCACGATACGCTGTGATCTCGAACTGCCGGTTTCGATCGAAGACCTGACCCGCAAGGCGGCGGACACCGAGGCGTTGCGGGAGCTCTACTCCAGGCTCGAGCTGCGTTCCCTGCTGCGCCAGCTGTCGGGTGGCGAGGCGACGCCGGCCGACGCCGGCGCTGCGAGCCGCAGCGGACCCGCGGCGGCACCAGCGCTAACAACGGTCGCGCCGCCGCCGGCGGTCGAAAAGCATTACGAGATGGTCACCACCGAAGCGCAACTCGCCGCGTGGATCGACAAGCTGAAATCGGCCGAGCTGATCGCGTTTGATACCGAAACGACCAGCCTCAATTACATGCAGGCGCAGATTGTCGGCCTGTCGTTTTGCGTCGAGCCGGGATTTGCAGCCTATGTGCCGGTGGCGCATGACTACCCCGGCGCGCCGGATCAACTGACGCGGGAGGCGGTGCTGCAGGCGCTGAAGCCGCTGCTGGAATCGGAGCAGCCGCCGAAGCTGGGCCACCACCTGAAATATGACGCGCACGTGCTCGCGAACCATGGTGTGCAGCTCGGCGGCATGCGTTTCGATTCCATGCTGGAGTCGTATGTCCTCAACAGCGTGGCGACCCGTCACGACATGGATTCGGCTGCGGAGCGTTATCTCGGCCTGACGACCATCCATTACGAGGATGTCACCGGCAAGGGTGCGAAGCAGATTTCTTTCAGCCAGGTGGCGCTCGATCAGGCAACCGCATACGCCGCGGAGGATGCGGATATCACGATGCGCCTGCATCGGCATCTGTGGCCGCAAATAGCGGCGCAACCGAAACTCAAGAGCCTGTACGAAGACGTCGAGCAGCCGCTGGTGCCGGTGCTGCTGCGCATGGAGCACTACGGCGTGCTCATCGACCGCGACATGCTGCGCAAGCAGAGCCGCGAACTCGCGGAAACCATGGCCCGGCTCGAGGCGGAAGCGCACAAGGAAGCGGGCCAGCCGTTCAATCTCGATTCGCCGAAGCAGCTGCAGCACATTCTCTACGACAAGATGCAGATCCCGGTCGCGCGCAAGACCGCCACCGGGCAGCCGAGCACGGCCGAGGATGTGCTCGAGGAACTGGCCGGTGAACACGTATTGCCGCGCTTGATTCTCGAGTACCGCGGCGTCGCCAAGCTGCGCAGCACCTATACCGAGAAGCTGCCGGAACAGATCGACCCGGACAGCGGCCGCGTGCACACCAGCTATCACCAGGCGGTGGCCGCAACCGGGCGCCTGAGCTCCTCCGATCCGAATCTGCAGAACATTCCGATCCGCACGCCGGAAGGCCGCCGCATCCGCCAGGCGTTCATCGCGCCCGAGGGCACCGTGCTGTTAGCTGCCGACTATTCGCAGATCGAGCTGCGCATCATGGCGCATCTGTCGGGCGACGCCGGTTTGTTAGCCGCGTTTGCCGAGGATCGCGACATTCACCAGGCTACGGCGGCCGAGGTGTTCGGCGTGCCGCTGCGCGAAGTCACGGCGGACCAGCGTCGCTCGGCCAAGGCGATCAATTTCGGATTGATCTACGGCATGAGCGCGTTCGGACTGGCGCGGCAACTCGGTATCGGGCGCACCCAGGCGCAGCAGTACGTGGATCTTTATTTCGCGCGCTACCCGGGCGTCAAGAAATACATGGACGAGACGCGCGAACAGGCGCGCAGCCGCGGTTACGTCGAGACCGTCTCCGGCCGCCGGCTGTATCTGCCGGACATCGCCTCGCGCAATCGCAACCTGCAGCAGTACGCCGAGCGCAGCGCGATCAACGCGCCGATGCAGGGCACCGCGGCCGACATCATCAAGCGCGCCATGATCGACGTCGACGCCTTTTGCCAGGCCGGAAAGCTAACAAAGGCGCGGCTGATCATGCAGGTGCATGACGAACTGGTGCTCGAAGTCAAAACCGGCGCGGTCCGGGAAGTCAGCGATGAGGTTCGCGCGCGGATGGCCGGGGCCGCCGCGCTGCGGGTACCGCTCAAGGTCGACATCGGCACCGGCGCCAACTGGGACGAGGCGCATTAGCCCGTGGTCTGTCTGGGGCAAGGCCTTGATTTGGCGGGCGATTTTATTGAGCGCCGTGCGCGGAACCATTTAGCAGGCCCGCAGTCAGACTTAGGGAGTACCCCAAGTACTCCCCGCTACCTCCCTGAGCGGGTCGTGAATGTCTGGCTCATCGAGACCTGTGCCAGGCTAGTCTGACCCCGGCGGCTGCAAAGTCGCCGGGGTTTTTTTTATCCCAGCATCGCCGCCAGGCGGCGCCGGCCATCGGCCAGGCCTTCCCCGTCCTGCGACGAAAACAGCTGCACCGTCGCGTCCGTGCCTAACAGCGTGCGCGCCTTGTCCTGCGCTGCGCGCGCTTCGTTGCGCTTGAGCTTGTCGGACTTGGTCAGCAGCACATGAACGGCGCGCAGGCTGGGATCGGCCCAGGCGATCAACTCCCGGTCTTCATCCTGAACACCGCGGCGCGCATCGATAATCAGGAACAGGCCGCGCAGGGACGAGCGCTGGCGCAGGGCCTCCAGCAGCGGTGGCCAGCCGGCCCGCTCGGCGTTCGAAACCTCCGCATAACCATAACCTGGCAGGTCTACCAGCCTTGCCCCCGGCTGCAGTTCGAAAAAATTGATCAGGCGCGTACGACCCGGCGTCTTGCTGATGCGCGCCAGTCCATGGCGGCCCGTTAGGGTATTGATGGCGCTGGATTTTCCGGAGTTGGACCGGCCCGCAAAGGCCACTTCCACGCCGTGGTCCGGCGGCAGGTGCGGCGGCGCCGCGGCGCTGAGCAGGAACCGGGCACCCGAGAACGATTTTGCGGCAGGCCGGTCCATTACTTCCTAGTGTACAATTTGCGGCTACCACAGGGGTGTTTGGAGCCACCGAATAATGAGCAAGATCAAGGCACTGGCCGCAATCGCGACCTTCTCCACACTGGCATTGCTGCCGCTGCAGGCGGCCGCCAAGGGCTCGGCTGAGGCGGGCGCCACCAAGGCGGCGGTCTGCGTCGCCTGCCACGGCGTCAACGGCAACAGCGTGAATCCGGAATGGCCGTCGCTCGCGGGCCAGAATGCGGCCTACATCGCCGAGCAGATCCGCCTCTTCAAGGCTAACAAGCGCCTCAACCCTAACATGAATCCGCAGGCGGCGGCGATTCCCGACGAGGACATCG
>DAIQQI010000075.1:5621-11179 GCA_036786925.1 Steroidobacteraceae bacterium | reverse complement strand
GCTTCGAGCGGGGCGGTCTCGGCGGGCGGTCGCCCGTTCGGCAAGGTGCGCATCTACCGCCCTGACCCGTTCACGCTGGTGTTTGCGGCATCAGCCGGCTCGCTGGCGCCCGAGCAGCGGCTGCTGGCAACCGGCGTGCCGCTGTCCGTGTCGCCCGCGCACTACGCGCGTTACGGCATCGGCGGCACGGAAGACCTGGTGTTTGCGCTCGCGGCCGATGAAGAAGGCGCGGCGCGACTTGCGCAGGGTGCGGCGCTGATAACCGACGATCGCAATCGCATTGCGACCTCGACCGTCTTCAATTTCGGCTCCGGCCTGAGCGCCGACCAGGCTGGTCGGCTGTTAGCCGCCTATGATCCGTTGCAGAACCCGGACAGCTGGGTCTACAAGCAGCTCGGCGGCCGATTGGCTTTCGACTATATTATCCGGCGTAACGCCAATTACCTGCAGCTGGATCGCAGCATGCGTGATCGCGCGCAGCATATTATCGACGCGCTCGGGCCTGGTCCCGGCGCACGGCTCGGCGCCTGGTACGTGCGCAGCGCCCAGGGCGACGCCGCCGGCGCCCGACGGATGGCGCATGAAAATGCCCTGCTCGCGCCAGATCACGCTGCCAGCATGTACGTCGCGCTGCAACCGGAGGTTACCGCGCTGCGTGGCGCAGAGCCCGCGACCGAGCTGGCGGCCGAGATTGCCAGGCTGCCGGATTCGGCGCGCGCCACTCTGTTAGGCATGGGTTTTGCCGCGCGGTCTGATTACAAGAGCGTGGCCGCGCTCGATCCGGTGTTAGCTACGGCGGCATGGACCGACCCCTGGCGTCTCGACGCAACAATGCTGCGTGCCGACTGGCGCGCGCGGGTCGCAAATTCCGACCGGTCCAAGGGGTTCGCGGACCAGGCGCTCGAGATGCTCGACCGCGACGCGATGTTCACTCCAAGCCCGGCCACTTTCGGGCTGCGACTGACTGCCGCAGTCACCGCCGATCGTCCGGCGGTCGCGCTGGAGTCCATCGATAGCCTGGTCAGCTGGGATCTCGGCTTGCTGCAGCGACCGCTGTCAGCGCCGATGCGGCAGCGGATTGGTGAGCGACTGGCGCAGTTGCAGCCGGTCCTTGAACAGAAGGCCAGCGACCCGCGCCTGGACCCTGCACGAGTCGGGGAAGTCCGTGAGAGACTACGCGAGGCAGTCGCCAAGGCCGCTGCGGCAAATTGAGGGGGCGGACATGGGTGTTTTGACCAGAAAACCGGTGCTGGGATTGATCGGACTGCTGGTGGGTTTCCAGACCCAGCCGCTGGGTCACACGGCCTTCAAGATCATCCAGCTGGCCGCGGGCAGCTACTACGCCTGGGTGGCGTTTTTCATCGGCATCCTGGGCCTGAGCCTGGTCTGGATCGGCCTCAAGAAAGCGGAACTTCCGGCGACCATCTATGGTCTGTTAGGTGGATGGTTCACCTGGATAGGGTGGTTTGAGTATGCGTTTGGCTTTTTCGGCGAACTCTACAAGGTTCCCAACTATCCGGTCGAACCGGGTTATGCCGGTGGCTATGAGGCGCCAGCGCAGGCCAGCATGCAGCAGGCGACCGTAACCATCATGCTGGGGTTGTTCATCATCTATGGCATCTTCAACCTGCAGACCAAATGCAATCTCATGCGCTGGATTCACCGCAATTTCCGGTTCTCACCCGGCATGCCGACGCCGGACAACAAGCGCAGCTTTGCACGCATCACCGCCATGGAAATGCTGTTCGTCACGTCGTTTTGTTACCAGTTCTGGCTGTGGGCCATTTACCTCGGCACCAAGAAGCCGAGTTCGCAGTACCTGATGTACCTGTACTTCGCATGGACGGCCTGGGCCTTGTACCTGGTCTACAAGTGCACACAGCAGATTCGCGTGGCGCCGTCGATCCGTTACGGCATCGGCGCCGGCATCGTGTTGTGGGGCTCGGTGGAAATGCCCGCGCATTTCGGCGCCTACAAGGAATACTGGCTGCACCCGGTGGAATACCCGATATTCAATCTGATCAGCGTGGCGTTGTTCGTTGCCGGCTTGCTGATTCTCGCGATGCGCCCGGTTACACCAGCGCGCGGTGACACAAAGGCGGTTGCATAATCCATGAAGACACAACTTCAGGCGGTTCTGTTAGGTCTGGCGTCGGTGCTCAGCGGCTGCGGTGGCGGTGGCGGCGGCAGTGCCGCGCCCGCCATCGCGGGTGACCCGTGCAGCGAGACCGCGAAGAAGCAGTTCGTGCTGGACACCGCGCGCGACCGCTACCTGTTCCTGGATCTGCTGCCCGCCAGCGTCGACATCAGCCAGTATTCCACCGCGAGCGTGCTGATGGATGCGCTGGCGGCAACGGCGCGCGCGCAGAACAAGGACCGCTTTTTCAGCTACATCACCAGCATCACCGCGGAACAACAGCTGCTGGCGGCTGGCACATCGGTCGGCTTCGGCGTGTCACTGAGCCAGCGCGCCGCGGCCACCCGTTTGTTTATCGCGCAGGTATTCGAAGCTTCGGCGGCTGCGGATGCCGGTTTCCTGCGCGGTGACGAAATTCTCGCCATCGGCACGTCCGACACCACGCTGGAGAATGTCGCGCCGATTCTGGCGCGCACCAATGGCCTCACCGACGCGTTAGGTCCGAGCACCGCGGGCATCGCCAGGACCTTTCGCGTGCAACCTGTTGCTGGCGGCAATCCAGTGCTGCGCACCGTGACCAAGCGCGAATTTTCCATCAACCCGGTGCCATCTGCGCTGGTGCGCGTGATACCGCGCGCCGGTAACACGCCGGTCGGCTACCTGGTTTTTCGCAGTTTCATCTCGCCCGCGGACGATGCGCTGCGCGCCGCGTTCCTGAATTTCCGCAATCAGGGCGTGCGCGATGTGATCATCGACCTGCGATATAACGGTGGCGGTCTGGTCGCAACGGCCGAAATCCTGATGAACCTGCTGGCGGCCGACAAGGCCAACCAGGTCATGTATCGCACCCGGCTGAATCGCAATTACACCGCCAGCCAGCAAACCGTCCGCTTTGCGACGCCGGCGGTGGCGCAGTCGATCGCGCCCCTGAAAATTGCGTTCCTCACCACCGAGAGCAGCGCCTCGGCCAGCGAGCTAACAATCAATACGCTGGCGCCGTATGTGCAGGTGGCGATCGTCGGGGCCAGGACCTTCGGCAAGCCCGTGGGCCAGACTGCGCACGACATTGCCAGCTGCGATTTCCGGCTGCGGCTGATCAGCTTCGGTGACGAGAACAGCGTGGGCTACGGCGATTATTTCTCGGGACTGCCGCCGGGCGACGCCAATTACACCGATGATTTCTGCCCGATTGTCGACGACCTGGCCAAGCCTCTGGGCGCGGCCAACGAGAATCTGTATGCGGAAGCGCTCGGCTGGATCAACCAGAATCGCTGCGGCACCGCGATCTTGTCGGCAGGCCAGCAGAAGGCCGGCGTAGGCGTGCTGGCCGACAACGGCACCGCGCCCGTGCCGCTCAACCCGGAGCCGTTCCAGGTCTATATGCCAGGTTCTTTCTAATATAAATCAGATAGTTACAGCCATTACTTCAAAGGACTCTAAGCGCGGCGCCAGCGTATGACGTGGCGGCGGCGCTTGACCTGCTGATTCAGGATCTCGGATTCGGTGGCCGAAAGTTCGAGGCGATCGCCGACAAGCTCAGCCTCGCGACGCTGCTCGGTGCCGATCAATACCGGGTTCAATGAGCAGGTGACTTCGTGGACGATGACACGCCCTTCGAGGCGCCAGCGGCCGCTGTAGGCGAGATATTCATCCAGCGCCCTGGCCTTGGATGCAATGCTGGCGGCCGCCGCGCTGGCCGCACTGAACGGCGAGCGCCGCCGCGTGCACATGGTCGCGGACATCCAGCCCGATCGATCATACAAAAGCAGCCCGACGGGATCGGCCCCGAACGGCTCGTTAGCCGGGCGGCCGTTGTCGTATTCGATACGCCACGCAACGAGGCTCCACGCACCACAAAGTTTTTCGGCCAGATCGTTTTCCATGCGAATATCTTGCCATGAGCAGCAACATGACAAGCATTTTTGAACTCAAAGATCGTATTGCCGTCGTAACCGGCGCCTCGAGTGGCATTGGTGCATCGCTGGCCAAGGGTCTCGCGGCGGCGGGAGCCCGCGTGGTATTGGCGGCGCGCAGGCTGGAGCGACTGCAACAACACGCGCGCGACATCGAAGCCGCCGGCGGTCGCGCGCTGCCGCTGGCATTGGACCTGGCCGGCCCCGCGGCGATCGGGCCATTTTTCGATGCAATCCAGGCGCACTTTGGCGGCCCGGCTAACATCCTGGTCAACAATGCCGGTGTTGCCGAGCCGATGCGCTTCCTGAAGACGCCGCGCGAGAGCCTCAATCGGACCCTGCAGACCAATTTTTTCGCGCCCTGGGACTTGACCCGCGAATTTGCAGCGCGGCTGCTGGCCGCGAAACAAGGCGGCGCGGTGCTCAATATCGGCTCGGTGCTGGGTCTGGGCGCAGCCAATGGCTATGCGGCGTATTCCGCGTCAAAGGCGGCGCTCCATCAGCTGACCAAGAGCCTGGCGCTGGAGCTCGTGCCGTTTGGAATCCGCGTCAACGCGATCGCCCCAGGCTGGTTTGTGACCGAGATGAACCAGGATTATTTTGCCAGCGAAGCCGGGCGCGCCTACCGCGCCAGACTACCGCCCGGACGACTCGGTGAGTTGCCGGAGCTGTTAGGTCCGGCGTTGCTGCTGGTGAGTGGCGCGGGCTCTTACATCAATGGCGTGGTGCTGCCGGTGGACGGCGGACACGCGGTCGCGCTGACCTGACGCGACTTGCCAGCTTCACCAGCGCCAGATCCCGGGTGCGCCCGGCATGTTGTAGTTGTTCTGCAGTTGCCCGCTCGGGTCGCTGTCCACTTCCAGCCCGATAAGCGTGGGAATGCCGCGCGCCTCCGCCAAAGCCTGCTTGGCTGCGTCCCAGTAGATGGCCGCGGGCGCCAGTCCCAGCAGAGAATTCAGACGCGGCTCAAGATCCGACACGTTCGGCATTATGGTACTGCCTTGTGCGTCAACCGGCGGGTGCACCTCGAGCCAGATCTCGCCGCGGTGAAACAGGACCTTCAGTGGCTCGTTAGTCAGCACGACCTGCGTGCCGACCGGCACCAGCGCGAACAGCTTTTCCACGTCCTCGGGGTACATCCGAATGCAACCATGCGTAATCGCCATGCCCACCGCAGCCGGGTTGTTAGTGCCATGGATCAGATAGGAGCCACCGGGGATGCCAAGGCGCATGGCGAAAGCGCCCAGCGGGTTATCGGGTCCCGCCGGCACTTGTGCAGGCAAGGGATCGCCACGTGCTGCATGCTCGGCGCGCACGCTTGCCGGTGGAGTCCAGACTGGATTGGCGCGCTTGTCGACGATGCGGGTGATACCTAACGGGGTGCGCCAGTCCATCTTGCCGATACTGACCGGGAACGTGAGTACGCGGCGCGTGCTGCCGTCAGCCTCGGGAACAAAATAGTACAGGCGGTGTTCGGCCAGATTGACGACAATGCCCTTGCGGACGCC